>JAOZQN010000567.1 GCA_029932195.1 Bacteroidales bacterium
GAGAGGTGCATCGGCTACTTGTTGGTAGCCGACCGCCTACTCGATTAGCTGTATTCGTCTGTTGGTCAATCTGTTTGCTTTATTTTTCCATTTACTTTTAGATTTATTATTTCAATATTTTCTAAGCCTTCTGTATCAATCACTTTTATAGCTATTTTATGCGAACCCGCTTTGAATTTATAGGTTTGTTTTCCTGTTTTATCAAGTAATATTTCTGGACTAAAACCTTTTTCTTTGTTAAATTTCCAATTCCACGCAAAAAATTCAATTCCGCTTTCACTTTCAGCTTGTGCAATAAATTCTATTTTTCGTAAATTTTTGTTGTCTGTTCCTAAATCGTTAAAAATTACTGTCAATTTAGGTTTTAAAGCTATTGGGACTATCTTTGAAACAGGAATTAACTCAATAATTATGTTTTCTTTATTTTTTAATCTTGCGACTTCGGCGACTGCTCCACGACCAAAACTAAATGCAATTATAAATCCTGTCGTTTTTTTATCTGTTATGTTTTTATTATAAAGTGTCTTATCAAATCTTTCTATTGCCGATTTGAAATTGTCAATTACATTTCTGCCGATATTATCACTGCGTTTCACTTGAATTGGTGTATTTTCTTTTGTTTTTCCGTCTATTCCAAAATCTCCATGTTGTTTTTTGTTTGGTATTCCGCCAAATTGTTCAATTATCCATGTTTCAAATTCAAATGCTTTTCTGTTGCGAAGTTCATCGTAGTCATATTTATGAAGTTGAACGACATAAGGTTTTGAAAATAGATTTAAGTCTTTTTGTAACCTCAAATCTGTTACTTTTACGGCTTGGACAGACTGGTCTATTCCTATCCACTTACGATTTAATTTTTCTGCAACTGCAATTGTTGTTCCTCCTCCAACAAAAGGGTCTAAAATTAAGTCTTTTTCATTTGTGGAACAACTAATTATACGTTCTAAAAGTTTTTCGGGTTTTTGTGTTGGATATCCAATTCGTTCTTTTGCTGATGCGTTAATTATGGACATTTCCCAAACGTCTCCAACTCTGCGACCGTCTGATAAATAGACTTTATACGGTTCTTTATTTTTTCTTTTTTGCCAACGAAACCAATTCCCTTTTTCATCTTTTTTATAATGGCTGTCTTTTTTTCCTGAGTTCTCTCCGTATGCTTCTCTTTGTTCGTTAAAAATATGTTTTTTAGATTTTGAATACCAAAAAATTGTATCATGTAAATTTTGAAACCGTTTACTTGCTGCTGTATACCTTTTATAGCTCCAAATTATCTCATTTTGAAAATTAGAACTGCCAAAAATTTTATTTAATATTTCAACTTTTATTTCCGCATTTGCGTGCCAATCACAATGTAAAAAAAAAGAACCTGTCGGTTTTAAAATTCTGTGCATTTGCTCAACTCGTTCTTTTAACCAAGCAATGTAATGTTCAATTCCACCTGCCCAACGGTCTTGGAAACTGCGGATTTCACCTTTATCACCCCAAATTACTTCGTAATTACGGTTTGAAAAAAACGGAGGGTCAAGATAAATCATATCAACCGTTTCACTTTCTATTTTTTTAAGGACTTCTAAATTATCGCCTAATATTAGTTGGTTTATCATTAATTATTTTTGTAATTCATTGATTTAAAAAGATTTATTATGTCAGAACATTCTTCTTTATCAACAAAATTCTTAATTTGTTCTGTGAGTTGTTCTGTTTTATAGTTTTTTAAACTGGTTTTATAATGACAATTTTGATACTTATCAATCTTACAAGCATCGCATTGTTGAATTATATTATTTTCACAATCTGCTGGAAGTTTCTTTATGGTTTGCAAAGCAAAATAGATATAATTATACAAATACCATTTTCCTTTACAAATTAATTTAATATCCCTTATGCTGATTTTTTTTTGTATTGCAAAATCAAATAATTGAGCTTGTTTAATTTTTAATGCCGGTAATATAATTTGGTCTTTTTTACTTTCATTTTTTACAACATTGCTGGCTTTTTCGCTGAACCTTACTACGGCATTATAATCTGTGTTGCAAGTATTTTGGAGTGCTTCTAACGAAATAAGAAACAAATTATTTAAGTTTTGTTTGTGTTCCGTTTCTATATATTCAATTAATTTGCTGTTAATCTCACTACGAGAAAGATATGTGATATGATTAATGAGCTTTGCTAAATTATTTGATGTCGCAAAATATGTTTCAATTGAATAATATTTGGTTACAAATAAGCCTTTTAAATTTGGTAATTTACTCGTAAATTGTCTTACGTCTTTATCAATAATGCCAACAATGTATTTAATGTTAAGGCTGTTTTCCTCAAATTTTACTTGCAATTTTTCAATAGCTTTAATAACATGAATGCAGCCTTCTGCATAACCCTCAATATATTCAATTTGCCAAATTTTAATTGGAATATCAACTTGTTCAGCAATTCTTTCATAAAGCATTCTGTCATCTTTACCTTCCACAAGCACAGCAGGTTCTTTGTTTATGATAGCTTGGATTAATACCTCATTTAGATTTCGTTTCATATTAATTCTACTAAATAATTTGAGTTACTTTCGGCAATTGAGGGGCTATGAGTGGCTACAATCATTTGTGTTCCAGGCGATAATTCTTTAAGTAAAGGCAATAATTTACGTTGCCATTTTAGATGTAATGAAATTTCGGGTTCGTCAATAAGTAATATATCATAATTGTTTCCAATTGTCAACACCATTGTTAAAAAAGCAAGTAAATGTCTTTCCCCACTTGATAATTCTGTTATTGAATGAGTAATACCATTTTTTAGTTTAATATGAATACTGTCTTTATTTATTACTAATTTCTTTTTGTCATGCAATAGTTCATTATAAACACTAATTAATTTATCAACAGGTTTTATATCTGTTAATTCTTCTTCTGACAGTTTTAATATATTTACAAGAAATGCTCTTATTATTTTACTGCTCTTTGCAACAGATAAATCACCTGTTGTTAAAAGTGCAAGTAGTTTTTCTTTTAATGCAGATTTATCTAATTTTTTTACTGTTTTAAGTATTTCATTTTTATTTTTCTCTAACCTGTTCCAAAAATCGTTAGGCAAAATATAATCATCATTGTTTAATTCAATTTCAACAGCATTTGATAGTGTATTATAAAATGTAGTTTTTGTTTTTTGAGAAATTTCATTTTGACTTTTTTCGAATTGTTTTTTCAAGATATAACCAATTTCTTCAATTTTCAGAATATTAAACCATATATGCTCTTGTTTGGTCTGTTCTTTCAGTTCACGCTCCGAAAAATGTGTTAAACTGTTGATGCGAAATAATAATTGAGATATAAATTTCACTTCCCTGTCTTGCAGAACTATTAATGAATTTTTGTCTTTATAATCAATAATTAATTTTCTAAGTTCTTTTAAGTCATAAGTAATCCAAAAGTTTTCTTCCGTTACACCTCTATTAACTCCTAATAATAATGTTCTTGTATTCCATAAATAATCCTCAAATTTTTCTGGCTCTTCGTCAGTATCTTTTAAATAGACTTTAAACTCATCAGGTTGAACCATTACTTCAATAACTTTTGTTCCTCCTAATGTTTTAGTAATATTAAAATTTGCTGTTCCTTTTTTACCTGCATAGCTAAAATTCAATTGAATTCTCTCTATATTTTCTTGTTGAAAAAAAATATCATCTTTTTTGAAAATAGCATGCAACATTTTTAGGAATGTTGATTTTCCACAACCATTTTCACCGTATATTACGGTTACTTGGTCTTTTGTAAATTCAAACTCAATTATTCGTGTAGGGTCTTTAAACCCTTCAATTCGTATTTTATCTAATCTTAACATATTTATTTTTGTTTGCAAATTTAACAAAAAGTTTTAATAATAGGTATCTGGTTTGTTTTTTTAGTTACAGCTAACGGAAATAGGCTGGTGGCGGTGGTTTGTGTGGTTTTGCTTT
>JAOZQN010000568.1 GCA_029932195.1 Bacteroidales bacterium
AAAGGTCGAGGCAACTGATTATTGTATTGCATTTATTTATAGACAGATACAAAAATTGGGGGAGTTTTTTTTCCAAAACATCAAATTATTAACACCTTAGCCATCACGTAAGTAATTAGTTTTTATTTATTTTATGAAGAAAAATAAGTTAAAAATAAACTTTTTATATTTGCAAATTTAGTGAGTGGGTTAGTATAAAAAATAAGTTCATAGATTTTTTCATTATTTTTGAATAGTTCCTAAACTAATAAGCAAAATATTTGATTAGTATTTCTTTTTAAATATATTTGCAATTTTGAAAAACAGTGTAAATCATAGCTATATTTTTAATTATCAATAGAATAAAACCCTCTTATAGATGAAAAAAACAATTATTTTACTATTTTCTGTAATTTTTATTAGCAATACATTTGCTCAACAATTAACAGTTTTTGATTATTTTGAAAAACTTTATGAAGAAGAAATTATTTCTTATGAAATAGAAAATATTGAAGGGGAGTGGATTAGTAATTCAAACGCAGGTTACGAAATAAAAGCAAAAGTAGATATTATAAATGGATACATTGAAATTGTAGATGAAGGCACGGGTGGAGGCACAACAAAATTACAGTTAGTGCTTTATCGGAAAAAAGATGGCTCGGCACTAATTGCAGTTTCAAAATTTACTTCTGATGGGATTTTTATAGAAAAAGAAGTGAAATTTTTGGAATATAAAAACAATTTGTGGTTAGATGTCCAATATCAGGTTTTGCCAAAAATGGATCTAACCCGTTTTATGAATGCTGATTATGAAATGCCAGATTTTCCAGAAAACTATTACGAAATGTTTGAGGCAAAATACGATTTGCCACAATACGGCACAACAATTGAAGTGCATCTAATTGTGGGAGGGCTTTCCTTAATTTGTGATGGAACAATGGAAACTCTCTCCGCAGATAAAAAACTTGTTTGCGATTTCTTGGAAAATATAGAGAATCCAAAAATTAAATTATACTGGGATAAAACAAAAGGAAAATTTTATCTAAAATAGATTTTTTTTATACAATTATAAATTGTATTTTTGTAAAAAATGACATAAGTAGCTAGCTGTGTGTAAACGACACTTATTCTATTTCATTTTATTAAATTATTAATTATAAGGCGACAGCCAATTAAAAACTCAACATTAAAAATTCAACACTTCAATGAGTTATATAAAATTTGACAAAAAACAACTTACAAATTTAGAATATTCTTTGCAAAGAGAAATTCTATTATCTAATAATTCGGGTTCTTACACAAGCACAACTATTGTTGGTTGTAATACACGTAAATATCACGGATTATTAATAAGCCCGATGCCAGAAGTGGATAACGGCAAACATGTTATTTTATCTGGACTGGACGAAACCGTAATTCAACACGATAAAAGTTTTAATCTTGGGATAAGAAAATATCCTGGAGTAAATGTATATAAACCACTTGGGCACAAATACATACGAGATTTTAGCATATACCCAACACCAACCATAACTTACAGGGTAGGAGGAGTTTTATTGCAGAAAGAAATTATGCTTGCCAACGATAAAAATCAGGTATTTATAAAATACACCTTATTAGATGCACATTCCAAAACTACTTTGCGGTTCAATCCGTTTCTTGCTTTTAGAAATGTTCATTATTTGAGTAAAAGCAATTTCAACACAGCTATTGGATACAAGGAAATTGAAAATGGAGTAGGAATTTCGTTATACGAACCTTACAAAATGTTGCACATGCAATTTTCTAAAGAAGTAACTTATGTGCCTGTGCCTCATTGGTATTATAATATTGAATATTTAGAAGAGTCAAAACGTGGATACGAAGATAAGGAAGATTTATACGTTCCTGGATATTTTGAGCTTGACATAAAAAAAGGTGAAACGGTTATTTTTTCGGCAAGTCTGGAAGAGGAGAAAGCAAAAGGATTAAAAAGCAGATTTGCAAATATAATTAAGAAAAAACATACAGGAGAAGACTACAAAGACTGTCTTGTAAAAGAAGCAAAATTATTCACAATTAAGGATAAAGAAAAATCAGAAATTATAGCAGGATTTCCTTGGTTTGGCTCGTGGGGACGAGATACTTTTATCTCACTTCCTGGACTAACTCTTGCAATAGACGACACCAAAACATTTGTTGCCGTTATTAAAAGCATGATTGATAATCTTCGTAATGGACTGTTCACTAATGTTATAGGATTAGAAGGAGCAGAGTATAACTCTGCAGATACTTCATTGTGGTTTTTCTGGGCAATGCAAAAATATGCTAAAAATATAAAATCTAATTCCAAAGTTTGGAAGGCTTATAAGAAAACATTTGTAGAAATACTTACTGCATACAAAAATGGAACAGACCATAATATTAAAATGCAAGAAAATGGTCTAATTTATGCTGCACAGCCTGGAAAAGCTCTAACTTGGATGGACGCAATAATTGACGGAAAACCTGTTACACAACGTGCTGGTTATGCTGTGGAAATTAATGCTTTATGGTATAATGCAGTTTCATTTGCATTGCAAATGGCAAAAGAATCAAAAGATAATGATTTTATTGCAAAATGGAAAGACTTACCCTCATTAATAAAAAAATCTTTTGTAGAAATTTTTTGGGACAAAAATAAAGGCTATCTTGCTGACTTTGTAAATGAAAATGAGATAAATTGGGACATAAGACCAAATCAAATATTTGCAATTTCTCTTCCATTTTCTCCAATTGAAGACGATATTAAAAATAAAGTAATAAAAACAGTAAAGAATAAATTACTGACTAATAGAGGTTTACGAACGCTCACACCAACAAGTAGCAGATATAAAGGCGAATACTCTGGAAATCAGCAAGAAAGAGATGCTGCATATCATCAAGGAACTGTTTGGCCTTGGCTACTTGGACATTACACCGAAGCATATTTAAAATTACATGGAAAATCTGCAGTTCACCAATTAGAAAAACTGTATCTTGGATTTGAAGACGATTTAGACACACACGGACTTTGCACATTATCAGAAGTTTATGACGGCGACCCTCCACGAAAACCAAAAGGAGCAATCTCGCAAGCATGGAGCGTTGCAGAAATTATTAGAATGAAAAAATTAATTGATAGTTATAAATAATAAAATTCAACACTTACTAACGTTCCGACAAGGACTTAGTAACGTGTTGCCTTTACTTAATCTATATTTTTATGAAACAAGAAAACAATTTTCAAATTTTACTTTCGTATAGAACTCATAGACAGGTGAAAAATGCCCATAAAAATTATGATACCAGACAAAGTCCTGTTCCTAATAGAAAAATACACGATAATTTTATGTTAGCCGATTTTTCTAAAGATAATAAAATTGATTTAAAAAAAGCAAAAGGACTAAATCTTTTTATTCCTAATGATATTTCTTACGAAGAATACTTGGAAATATTAGAACATGCTTACAAAAGCCCTATGAATAAAAATGTTTTTGAAAAAATTAGAACAGAAATAAAAAAGGAGGTTCTTGGTGGATAATTTTCGTGTTTTTTGCAAAAATTGTGGCACACAAATGGAATACAACAACGAAGATAATTCTTATGAATGTCCAGAATGCAATTACACCGAATTTAATGAAGGTATTTATAGGTGGAAAAAAATAATTGCTGTTTTACTTATAGTTGCATTGATTACAGGAAGTTATTTTATTTTTTATTGAAAAGTTTTTATTCTAAAATAAATGAAATGTCCAGAAATAAAAACTAAAACTGGAAACGAAAATTTTAATTTTAGTAATCAAAATTTTGATAACGTAATGTAAAATATTAATTAATGAGATATAAAATTTATATTAACTATTGCATTAATAAAAAACATTAAATTACTTTTTCATGGAATCCTATTATAATATAACTAAAGTTTCGGAGTTGTAAACACTTGAATATCAATGGATAAGTAGA
>JAOZQN010000569.1 GCA_029932195.1 Bacteroidales bacterium
CCTTGTATTTATTTGATATATAAATTGTTATCTATTTCCGTCCAGACACTAGTTAAATAAGCATTTTCAAAATAAAAAAATTGCTTCCACCAAAGAGTTTCAATAACTGAATTTGAAAAATCAGGTATTCTGCTTCTTCCTATATAGAAAATTCCCCCAGTTGCCCGAAAATCATATATATGATGCCATTCAGATGATTGTCTTAAATTTTCAGAATTAATTGCATATTCTTTTAAATTCTCCCATTCTGTTTGTTCTGGTAAATGCCAACCTTCTGGACAAATATTTTGTGCTATTTCATAATTACAGACCTCTAAAATCAGTGCTAAAAAAATGGACATCTCTATAATTTGCTGATTTTTAAGACAATACGCTCTTTGTTTTTGCGAAATACATAAAATTTGACTTTTTCTAAATTTTAAACTTCATTTTTTCTGAAAATTGTATGTTTATGCTCTTATATTTGGATTGTTTTTATTTTGTTGTAAAAGTTTTTTATTTAAGCGATTGTAAAGGAGTTAAAATGCAATGTCCAGTTTTACTGTAAAATCTTTAATTCTTTGATAGTCAGGTGTTTTGCTTTAATTTTGATTGTTTATTTTAGAGGTCTGTAATTATATATACACCCGTAATTATTAGATGTGTTTTCGTCAATAATTTTGTAATGTATTGAATCAGTTTTAAAAGCAAGATTTTCAGTCATCCATACATCTTCTCCAAACTTGGATATTTTATATTTGTGGTTGTCTCTTTTATCAATAAAATATGCTTGTTTCTCTTCAAAAATTAAATTTTTATTTACAAATAAACTACATAATTCGATATTATTTGTTGCATGTTTTAACAGGCTATCACTTACAACTTTATTGAAATAATTAATTGCAAGTTCAAAACTATCTTTATTAAACTGTTCAATTGCTTTATTATAATTTTCATAAGATTCTACTATATGTGAAAACTTGTTATTCAGCCTTTGGCTTAGCACAATATTGTTTTTTGCTTCAATTATCAAATTTTCATGTTTAATTTTTTAAAAATAAGAAATTGCTAAATTAAAACTATCAATATTAAAAGCCTCAACTCCTTTGTTGTAATCAATAATTTCAAGATTGTATTGAGTGATATCAAATACTATATCAAATGCTGAATTTCTGTCTCTAACTGCTGGACTGGTTTTGTAGTATTCCTCTCTATATCCATAGTAATGAGAAGGAATAGGTTTTGTTGAAATAGCTTTTTTATAGTAGATTATTGCTTTGTCTATTTTGTTACTTTTATGCAAATCAACACCTTTATTGTTGTAATAGGCTACGCTGTCAATTTCCGTTCTTACTGTAATAGAATTTGGGTTAAAACTTTCATTTTCAACCCATGGATAACTATTTTTTAGAGAATATGTGTATCCTATAAAATTAACTATTGATAAAATTGCTATCGTAAATAATCGTAATAAGAAATAGTTTGGTTTCATTTTATATTTTTCGTAGATATTGTTGAGGCTTATTGCAATGTTTTCTACTGCAAATAGAAAAACAAGTTGAGTTAAAAGATAATTAAGAGGGCGTAAATTGTCAATACTAAGTATTTTATATGATATAACAAATGTTTCAATAATAAATAGTAGATTGAACACAAATAATAATCCATTAAATTTTTCTTTTTTTAAGTATTGTATATGAAAAAATAAGGCTGGTATAATTGGAATTAGATAAACAAAATAAATTAATAACGGTTCTGCTAAATATAAAATAATTACAAAAAGAAAAATGAAAGCACCGAAACTACCAATTGCATAGGCATGTAAATGTTTTCTTACATTAGAAAAATATTGATTTTGATTTTTATCTTTATTATATTTACGATATTTTATTACAATTACTTCCCATACAATCCATAAAAACATGAAGAAAGGAAGTATTGTGTGTTTTTTCCAAGGTTTATGAAAGCAAAATATTTTTTCTCTGTCTTTTATTGCTTGTTTTTTATCTAACTTTAAAGTTTTTGGTGTAAGTTTTACAGTTCTTTTGCTAGAGTTGTCTTCTATATTTATATTTTCATCAGTTGATTGTTCGATGTTTTTTTCAATATATTCGTGTCCAAGAGGAGGGTCTCCTTGGCTACCTAGTGCAATAATAATATATATTCCGATAACAATAATTGTATATATGCTCTTTTTTTTCATAATTTTAGTTTTTTACGCATCTAACAGGAAAATAATATGAGTTACTTGCAACATTGGTTGTGTTAATTTTAAAACCATCAAATGTAATATAAGATTCATCTGTTCTCCAATAGCTCATATTTGGTTGGTGGATATTGGAAGAGATATGATAACCAGTAGGGAGTGCACTAAAACCTAAAGAGTTCTTTCCGTTATCCCATTCTTCTGAGCGTAAATTATTTGAAAACCCACCAATATAATCAATCAATTCCTCCCATTCCGATTTTTTTGGTAAGTGCCAGCCGTCTGGACAAACGCTTTTTGATATTTCCTCATTATAGAAATAACCGTATTTATAAACATTTGTTTTTTTATCGGACTCCCAGTAGCCTGTATTTGTTTTAAAAGCAATATTTTCTGCCATCCATATATTTTTGCCTATTTTTACAACCTTATATTTGTGGTTGTCTCTTTTATCAATAAAATATGCTTGTTTTTCTTCGTGAAAAAAGTAATTTGATAGAAATAAGTTGCATAATTCTATATTATTTTTTATTTCCTTTTTTAAGCTATCAATTTTTACTTTTTCAAAATAAGAAATTGCAGTTTCAAAACTATCTTTATTAAAATATTCAACAGCTTTGTTATAATTTGAATATGTTTTTTTATCTCCTAATGAATGTAATATGAAATTGCATGATTCAATATTTTTATTTTTATCACTAATCAAGTATTCTGTTTTTACTTTATTAAAATATGAAATTGCAAGATTAAAACTGTCAATGTTCAGACCTCTAAAATTAGAGCATAAAAACTGGACGTTTTCGTAATTCACAGATATTTAACGACATACACCTTTTGTTTTTATGAAATATGTGAATTTTGACTTTTTCTAAATTTTAAACTTCATTTTTTCTGAAAATTGTATATTTATGTTCTTATGTTTGGATTGTTTTTAGTGTTTTGTAGAAGTTTTTTATTTAAGCGATTCTAATGGAGTTAAAATGCAACGTCCAGTTTTACTGTAAAATCTTTAATTCTTTAATAATCAGGCACTTTGCTTTAATGTTGATTACTTATTTTAGAGGTCTGCAATGTTAAAAGCTGCTACTCCTTTATTATAATCGGTAATTTCAAGATTGTATTCTAATCTATTGAACATTAGTTTTCCATAATCATCTTCATCTCTATCCATGTTTCCATAATAATGTGAAGGAATTACTCGGGTTGAAGTTGTTCTTTTGTAGTTTATAATTGCTTCCTCTACATTGTTATTGTTATAAAAATCAACTGCTTTATTGTTGTAATAATCTACACTATCAATTTCTGTTTTTATATAAATTGAATTAGGATTAAAATTTTCACTTCTTGCCCATGGGTAACTATGGTTTAAATAACTTGAGTAACCTGTTAAGCTGCCTATTGAAATAATAATAACTGCAAATAATCTTAATAAAAAATATCTTGGTTTTACTTTTTCTGTTTCATAGATAATATTGAGTGTTATTGCAATATTTTCAATAGCAAAGAGAAAGATTAGTGCTGGCAAAAAAAACAAAAAAGGTAAAAAATTTATTATTCCAAAAGTATAAAAACAAATTGCAAATATTTCAATAGTTAATATTAGGTTAAAGATAAGTAGGAAGCCATTAAATTTTTTCTTTCTTAAATATTGTAGATGGAAAATAAAAGCAAATACAGTAAAGAATGGGAGAATTAAAAATATTGGTTGGAATATCCCTACTAAAAAGGATACAACTCCTAAAGTCCCTATGATTGT
>JAOZQN010000570.1 GCA_029932195.1 Bacteroidales bacterium
TATATTTTTATATTTTTATATTTTTATAAAATTGTTGCTCGCCTTTTTACAACACAGAGCCATTCTATAATATTTTTAATATCATTGTAGTTAAATTCTTTAATTTTGTTTTTTTGGGTTGACTTATCATAAAAAACATCACCAACACTAAATTTAAAATAATCACTCGGTATTGATTTTCTAAAATTCAATTTCAAACTTTCAATAATATTTTCATTTTTGAAATAATTGATTTCGTTTTTATCTTTCATTAAATCCCATCTTGTAACAATATACGAAAGCCCTATTAATCGTCTTAATTTTTCTTTTGAAGACTTTCCCGTTTCTCTATTCTTTACTTTATGAGTAAACACTCCTGTAAATGCACGTTGTTTTTGTTTTTGTTTTTCTTTATTTTCTGTATCTTCTGGATAAGGATTTAGAAGCATCAAAAAAATCATTTTAAAATTTGTCTTAGACTCTAAAAAAAGATCAATTAGTTGTGTTGATCTTTCAGTATCACTACCTTTTATTTCTGTTTCTTTTCCATTATAAACAATCTTCAAATCTTCTCCTGCAAAATCTAAAAAAGTAAAATGTTGCTTTTTTTCATTTTCTTTAAGTCTAAGAACTACATCAGCAATTCCATATAATCCAGGATTGTTGCCAGGTGGAAATTCATTATTCATTATATACTCACCAATATAATCCCAATAAATCTGACCTTTTTTATTTAATTCATTTAAAAAATTAGGTTCAGGTGTTTTGTCATTCAGGTATTTATAAATAGAAGCTAAAAGTGTAGTTTTACCTGCCGCCGCTTCTCCAAATAAAAATACAAATGTAGAATTTGGTCTTATCTTCAAAATCTCTTCTTCAAAATCTAAAATTTTTTCTTCTGGTTCTTCAAAGTTTACATTAATGTTTATTTGTTCGTTATTATTCTCTTCTGTTTCTGGCTGTTGAGTTTCTTTTTGACTTAATATTACCTGAATTTCTTCTTTGTCTATGTTTTTTGAATATTCATGATAACCTTCTTTTTTAACCGTAAAATTATATTTATTTTGTGGAAGTTTAATTGATAAAACACCATAATCATCACAAGTATAATCTACTCCATTTATAATGATTGTTGAATTTTTGATAATATTACCACTTTTATCTACAACTTTGAAAGTGTAGTTTTTTAATACATCATCATATATTTTTTTTAGAGTAAACGTTTCAGTATTAGTCTTGGCAACATCAACAGTTTTATTAGATTCAATATAATAGCCTTTTTTTGAAGCATTAAATGTATAAACTTTTTTTAATAATTCTATCTTTGCATAACCTTTTGCATTAGTAAAAATTGTTTTTACAGGAGAACCATTTGAAAAAATGTCAATTTGAACATCAAGTAAATGATTTTCATTGCCGTGTTCTCTTGCATAAAATGTAAATTTATTTTTATTTGGATTGTGGCTTAATTTTGTCATAATTTTATCATTATTTGTGGTTTAAAGAATATAAGCAAAAATGGAATCAACAAAGGCAAAATTTGTAAAATGAAAATATAAAATGTTGATTTGTAGTTTTGAAAATTTTCAAAATATGTTTCAAATTTACTTTTTTCTAAATCTTTCAATTTTAGCTTTGGCAATTCTTTTATATTTATATCAGTATTAAAATCTAAACTTTCTTTATAATGCAATAAAACATGGTCGGTCAGTAATTCTTCAACATCTTTTTTTATTTCGTTATATTTTTCTTGAATATATTCGCAATCTTTTAGCTCTATTTTATTTATTTTTAAATCATCAATATATTTAGTCAAATCTTCTTGTGATTTTACAATTTTATCAATTTCAGTTTGTCTTTTCATAATGTCTGGTAAATTTTTGCGAAAAAAACAAGTTTTAAATTGATCTTTAAGCGTATTTATAACATTATCAGTCCTGTAACTTTTTGAATATATTTGAGTAGTATCTAAATCACAACCAAGATAAAAGAAATTTAATAAATTCCTTACATTTTGTTTTGCAATTGGACCAAAACCACTACCATTTAAGTTACCTTTTACAATTTCACCAATAAGTTTATCTATTTTTAGTTCATAACTATTTTCAAACAATTTTTGAAACATTTCAATATTGTTTAAATCAATGTCTTTTAAATATTCGTTTTTTACATTTTCTTTGTAATCAAACATTATTGTGTCATTTTGCATTGTCACATATTCATTTACTTCAATTTTAACATATTTGTTAAATGAAAATGAAACAAATAACAAGAATGAAATAAAATATAATAAAAAGCTAAGATATTTTTTTAGTTTTTTGTATTCCCAACAATAATCCAACTTGACAGAATAGAATATAAAAGCTGTTGAAGACAAAATAACGAAAATTATTGGTATTGCTTCGAGAATAGAAATATACTCCTTAAAATAATAAAAATAAAAAGCAACAAACAAAGAGTAAACAGCTAAAAGCACAAATATTATTAAATATTTTGCTTTTAATGATGCAAGTATTTTGAAAATGTTTTTTTTCCTGATAATTTGACTATATGACATAGATAAAATATTTTAAATTATTTTTTAGTAAAAATTTGGTAAAAATAAATTTTTTTTAAGATAAATCCTTTTTTTCTACCGTGAATTTTTGCTTATTTTTTAAAGTTCTTATAACTTCATTGTTTTTATTGACTACTAATATTTTGTATCTCCCTTTAAATAGCTTGGATATTAACCAACCTAAAATTAAACCTAACAAAAATGCAAGTAACCATAACCACCACAATATCGGACAATCTGCACACTCATGGCAATAAAACTTAGCATAAATTTTTAAATTTTGGTTGTTGCAATATTCTTCATTTTCAAAAAATATTGTTTCTCCATTGTGATATATATATTGTGTTTCTAACAAAGTAGAATCACTTCCTGTTAATTTATAAATATCTACTGCAATAGAATCTCCACACAATGCAGAATCACGTCTTGGGATTGCCACAATTTTTTGGTTACTAATTGAATCAGTAATCGTTACATTATATTCTGTATTGCAACCTAAATAAGGTTCAATTATTACCTTATAATCACCTGGTTCTGTAACTGTTATGCTTTGTGTGTTGCCAACTAATGTATTATTTTTATACCAATTATATGCTTTTGCATCAACTGCTGTTAAAATTAACTCGTTATCACAATACATTTTTTTTACTTGGTTGGCTTTGTCATTACTCATTGCAACCCAAATACAACTTTGATGTCCGCTTGCATTGCAACCATAAACCGCAAAATCAATAAATATTTTAGAGTAGCCTTTTTCTAACAATGACTTTGTATCAATAAATAATTTTTGCCACTTATCTGTGTATATGAAACTCGAACCTTTTTTCCAGACATCTTTATCTTCCATATATCCATTTGCAAAATAAAAACCTGAACATAAGTAGTTTTCATAAGTGTCTAATAATGAAATTGAAAGTCCACCATCAGCGTATGGAGCAGGAGTATGTCCTGGTGCTTCTAACCAACCAGACCAATATAAAATTATAATATCCGAAGTTGTTAAATCAATAGGGATACGTATTTTAGCAGCTCTCTTTTGATTGAGGCTCATCATTTTTATAGCTTTTATTCCTTCAAATGGAATTTCAGGTAAATTGGTTTTTTCTTGTAAATTATTGAAATTATTAACAATTGTAAAATGCTGAGGCGACATACCTTCTGCATTTTTTACGAATTTTATTTTAGAAGGGTCGCTAAAATCTGCATATCCATATTCAAAAATACAAACAGAAGTGTCTAATAAATCTAATTGAGCAAAAAGATTATTAGAAATGAGACAAATGATAAAAACTATTAGTCTAATTTTTTTATTCATTGTTTTTCTGTTTTTTTTTAATTGAGCATATCGGTAACTTCTTGCTTGCGGTGGCTTGTGTGGTGTTTTTTTTGGTGTGCA
>JAOZQN010000571.1 GCA_029932195.1 Bacteroidales bacterium
GTAAAATAAAAACTTGTAAAATAAAGACTAAAGATGCTCCGAAACTTCAGTAAATGGAATTATTCTTTTTTGCATTAAATATTTTTTTTTCAACTTCAGTTGGTTTTTTAATAGTTGGAAATTTGTTTGTAAATTGCAAATCAGGTATATCGACCAAAGGATTATTTTCATAGTAAAATTCTTCAAGACCTACTAATCTATTAATATTTATAGGTAATGATTTTATATTATTGTTTTCAATGCTTAATCTTTTTAATTTTTTTAGAAGAACAATTTCATTTGGTAATTCGTGTATCCCTATGCCATTAATAAACAAAGTCTTCAATTCTGTTAATTCTGAAATTGTTTTGGGTAGTTCTATAATTCTATTACGGCTTATACCTAATACTTCTAATTGTTTCATTTTTATTATTTCATTCGGAAAGCGCTCAAATAAATTGTCTCCTATCTGTAAGTATTTTAATTTTTTCAATTGTATTATTTCAATAGGTAGATTATCTAATTTGTTACCTCTAAGTGAAAGACGATTTAAATTTTCAAGTTTGATTATTTTTGATGGCAGGTTTCTTATTGAATTCCAATCTAAAAATAATTGTTCTAAATGCTTTAATTCAAAAATATCATCAGGTATTTCTGTTAATTCATACCAATTAAGCTCTAACTTTGGTGTTTTTTTTATTTTGCACTCTTCAATTATTTTTTTTTGTATAAAATACTTGTTCATTTATTTATTGTTTTTAAATGTTAAATATATTTTCGTGAAAATTTTAAATATAGAAATTAAAATTTGTTATTTTCCAAATTTCTCAAAATCAACAATGTTTTTTCACTTAATGAAAGTCCAGAAGATTAATATTTCAAATTCAATCACATTAAACTCTTTCAACAATTCTGAATTATAATCTGAAAATTGCTGAATGCGATTTGTAAAACTTTTGCCGAGAACGGTTTTTAAAGTCATTAATCCATTTACATTAAACCATATTCCTTAATTCCAAAGCTTTATACCAATAAAAAAATGCTTCGGTTATTGGTTTTATAAAATACATTTTTCGTAAAAACAAGCAATTTGTCTGTTATAACAAACAAAATTAAAAATATTTTTCGAGTTGCTTTTTTCTACTCAAATTTTGCTCCGCCTTCTATTTTGTTTATGTTATAGATTTTATTGGCTATTTGTGTTGTGTTTTTTCTGTAATTTTGAGTTTCAGAAATCTCAGAATTTGTAAATTCATAATTTGCTTCGTTTATTTTTTTCAAAACTACGTTACCAGAATTTTGTTCCTTTGCACCGAGAATTAATTCTTTTATTTTCCCTTCTGATACTGCCCACATAATTAATTCAAAAGTTTTTTCTTTTAAATTTCCGTCTTTTACAATTTCTCGAATACTCTCATCTATTGAAAAGCGAACCATTTGTTCTAATTCGCTGTGAGTATGAAAAGCAGCCAATAATGCTTCTTGTAATTCCTGAACTTTGTTACCGAATTTTCCTTTCATAATAATTGATTTATAGTAGTTAATTTTTATTAAAACTTCTTCGTTTTCTGTTAATGGTTTAAATAAGCGTTCTATGTTGTATTCTGGCAAATTGTATCGTTCAATATGCGATAGTGGTGCAAATTCTTTATTGTCTAATGACACTTCAATATTTTTGTCGCTATATGCAAATTCAAGAAAAATATCGTAAATTTTACGGACAAAAGCATGTTTTTTGCCTTCTTCTGTTGTTTTAACTGTGATTTGCTCATTGTCAATCTCTGTGGAAATGTAAAAATCAATATTATCGTGTTTTAAAATAATTCCTGTACAACAGAAGGCATTATTTTTTGCTTGAATTCCGTAACGAGAAATAAAACGTGTAATAAAACTTGCAGAAAAGAAATTTGGAAAGCGTAAAGAAAATGCAAAATCAAGAGAGTTTTTTTGATAATCTATAACAGTATTTATTTCCGGTAAAAACTGACTTGCATAATAAAAACCGTCATAAGTAAAAATTAGCTCAAAATTTGGCGATTGCATCAGGGCAACAAATAATTCTGCTTCTTTTTCTGTATTTACTTTATTTTTAACATGCTCAAAATCAAATTTACCACCATTTTTTTGAACAAAATTTTCGTCTAAAATTTTGTAAATTGTTCCTGTTACATAATTTGGGTCTATAAAAACATATTTTTGCAAAATAGAGTTTTGCATTGTTGCTTCATATCCATAATAAAGTAAAATACCAGTATCGTGTAAATATTTTAAAGCAACTTCAATACTAAAATCATCTATTTCATCACCACCATTCTTGGCGACTTCTTTGGCTTTTTGTGTGAAATTTTCAAAACTTAAATAGTCTTCATTCCAATCGTTTCTTATAGCTTTGCGGATATTATCAATGTAGCGTTGAATTTTGCCTGCTTCTTCGCCTTCGGGAGCTTTGCTTTTAATAAAATCGGTGATATAATCTTTTAAATCTTCTTCAAAATCTGTATATTTTCTTTTTTGTTTTTTTATGCCTTTTGCCGTTTCTTCTATGGATATTTGATATTGTCCTTTAATATTGTAATTATCAATAGTTTGTTGTGCAATTATTTCACTCCCTGAAATATCTGTTTTGTTTTGAACCGTAATAATTTCTGCATTTGGTGCAAATTGTTTGCGAATAACTTTTAACCAATACTCATAATGAAAATGTTGTAATTTTTTGTTTTCTAAAATGCCTTTTTGCGTGTAAATATCAGTTGGTAAAATTGCAGTTTGGTTTTTATTTTTATCCCAAAGCAAAAGATAAAAGGCATTGTTTGTTAAAAATAATCTGTGCGTAGCATGATAATATTCTTGCCCACCAAAATCCCATATTGAAGCAGTAAAATCAAATTCATCTTCTTTTGGTTGCCAAGTTATTAGATTTATTCCGTGAGTTGACTTTTTGGGTGGATATATTCTTTTTGTTAAATATTGCACCAAAGAAGTTTTTCCGGAAGTTGTATTGCCAAGTAGAATTAGTTTTAGTTCTTTATTGTTTATTTTTATGCTTGCGAAGTAGTTTCTTATTGCTTCTTTGCCTTGTTTAACTATTTCTAATGGGGGATTTTCTATTGGATTATCAAATAAGCATAAACCAAAGCCGTATACTTTTATTGTTATTTTTATATCAAAATCAGTAATCCAAACCGGTAATTCTGAAATATTATTAGACCTTAAATCAAGAATTATCAGGTTTTTTAAATCTTTTAAAAATGAAATATCTGAAATATTATTACCTCTTAAATCAAGACGTGACAGGTTTTTAAAATCTTTTAAAAAAGAAATGTCTGAAATATTATTAGACCTTAAATAGAGACTTGTCAGGTTTTTTAAATCTTTTAAAAATGAAAAATCTGAAATTTGATTAGACCTTAAATTAAGACTTGTCAGTTTTTTTAAATTTTTTAAAAAGGAAAAATCTGAAACTTTATTATAACTTAAATCAAGATATGTCAGGTTTTTTAAATTTTTTAAAAATGAATAATCTAAAATTTTATTAGAACTTAAATTGAGGCTTGTCAGGCTTTTTAAATCTTTTAAAAATGAATAATCTGAAATTTTATTAGAACTTAAATTGAGGCTTGTCAGGCTTTTTAAATCTTTTAAAAATGAAATATCTGAAATATTATTATTTCTTAAATCAAGATATGTCAGGCTTTTTAAATTTTTCAAAAAAGAAATATCTGAAATTTTATTAGAACTTAAATAGAGACTTGTCAGGGTTTTTAAATCTTTTAAAAAATCAATAATTCTCGCTATATCTTTTATTTTGCAGTTAAATAAACCTAATCCGTTTACTTCACGCTTGATTAAAGTATAGCCTCTTATATGACTTTTTATTTCATCAACTTCTTTAAGTTTAATACTGAAGTTTCGGAGTTTATAACATCTTAAATATCAAAAAGTTAAAAAAATA
>JAOZQN010000572.1 GCA_029932195.1 Bacteroidales bacterium
AATATAAAAATAATTTAAAATAAATTTGGTTTTTAACACAGTATCTAATTCACTTAAGCATATACAACTTAAAAATCTATTGTTAAGAAACTTTTGGCACACTACTTAAATATCCAAGCTGGAACTTGGATTTACACTCAAGTCACCTTTAATTTACGCTACCAATTTTTTTTAAAACTATAAATAAATAAATAAAATTATGAAAAAAATGATAATAATAGTGAGTGTTATTTTATTAACACTTAACGGTTTTTCTCAAAAGTGGGAAGATTTACTTCCGCAGGACAAAAAAGAAGCAGGAACGCTTACTTTTTTTGATATTCAGACAGCTTTTAACGAATATTGGAAACCTTACAACGTAAAAGATGGATATATTTATGAAAATGGAGTAAAACAAAAAGCTGGCGGTTGGAAAAATTTTAAACGTTGGGAATATTTTTGGGACAACAGAGTAAATAAAATTACTGGCGAATTTCCTAAAACAAATGCTTATTCAGAATACAAAAAATATGTGACAGAAAATCCTGATTTTTTTAATAAAAATAGTGTAAACGGAGACTGGGAGAATATTGGAATAACAGAATCCGAAGGAGGTTACAGCGGATTGGGTAGATTTAATGTTATTGAATTTCACCCAAATAACGAAAATATTTTTTGGGCAGGTAGTCCTTCGGGAGGCTTGTGGCAAACTACCGACGGCGGAAATTCGTGGATAACGCTTACAGATAATAATCTGGTTCTTGGAGTGAGCGATATTGCTATTCCAAACAATTTTGAAACTTCAAACACAATGTATATTTTAACAGGAGACAGAGACGAAGGCTCAATGTGGGCACTCGGAGGTGCTTCAAACGATAATCATAGTATTGGAATTTTAAAATCTATGGACGCAGGAAATACTTGGCAAACAACGGGTCTAAATTATGACGTTACAGAAAAAGCTCTTTTAAAAAGATTATTAATTCACCCAACAAATCCCGAAATACTATATTGTGCTTCTTCTAACGGTATTTTTAAAACAATAAATGGTGGTGATACTTGGACATTGATAAAAGAAGGTTCTTTTTTCGATTTAGAATTTAAACCACAAGACGAAGATAACACGCTGTATGCGTCAAGCAGTGGCAAAATATATAAAACAACAGATGCTGGAGAAAATTGGGAACAAATTTATTCTACTCCAGTAACAACCATAAGAACAGACATTTCGGTAACACCAGCAAACCCAAATATGATTTATGCAATAAGTGCAGGTAATTCACAAGGTTTTGGTGGCTTATATAAATCTACCGATAGTGGAAATTCTTTTGAAATTGCTTTTGCTGCAAATGTTGAAGGACACAATATTACTGGTTATTATATTGATGGAATTTACGATACTTGGAACGGACAAGCACTTTACGACATGGCACTTGCTGTTTCTCCTACAAATGCAAACGAACTTTGGGTTGGCGGTATAAACGCATGGAAATCAACAGACGGTGGCTACAACTGGGAATGTAAAACGCACTGGTGGGGAGACGGTGGATATACAACTGTTCACGCAGACGTGCATTATATGAAATATCAAAACGAAAACACCCTCTTTGAAGTTAATGACGGAGGAATATACAAAGTTACCGACAATGGAGACAGCTGGACAGATATAACTAACGGAACAGCAGTAAGTCAAATTTATAGATTATCGGGAAATGTAGAAAATAATGTAATGGCAGGATTGCAAGACAACGGAACAAAATCATTAATAAATGGAGAATGGATAGAGGCTAACGATGGCGATGGCATGGAATGTATTGTTGATTATAATACCCCTACAACTCAATATGCAACAGTATTTTACGGAAGACTTTATAGAACCGATGATAATTGGGAAACAGAACCAACTTATTTAACAGGAGACGTTTACGGACATTATGGCGGATACTGGGTAACTCCTTATGTTATAGACCCAAACGATAATAATACACTTTACGTAGGTGTGGATAAAGTTTACAAATCAACAAACAAAGGCGATGACTGGACAGAACTAACTGGCGTTTCTTCTGGAAACAAACTTCGTTCAATGGCTACCTGCAAAGCAAACTCACAGGTGCTATATGTTGCCGATAATTCTTATGTTTGGAAGACTACCGATGGTGGCGAAAACTGGGAACAAATTACAAATAACTTATCTTCAATACCAAGTAGCTTAACTTATATTGCTGTTAATCAGACTAATCCTGATATTGCTTGGGCTACTTTTGGCTCTTACAACGGAAATCAAGTTTATCAAACCACAGACGGAGGTGCAACTTGGGAAAATATTTCAAATGGACTGCCAAACTTGCCAGCTATGACATTGGTTCACAATAAATTAAACACCACCGAGACCGAAATATATGTTGGAACAGACAAAGGAATATATTTAAAAATAGGAGACGGAACTTGGACTCCATTTATGAATAATTTTCCAAATGTAGTAGTTTCCGAACTCGAAATTTATTACAATGAAACAACTCCAGAAAACAGCAGATTACGTGCCGCCACTTTTGGTAGAGGTGTTTGGCAATCAGACTTATATGATTATAATGCAGATATGATTTATCTATCCTCAACTTCTTCGCAAACCAATACCAATTATGCCGAACCTGGAAATACCGAACAAATTATTACAATTGAAATTACAACTATTGGCTCACAAAATCCGATAACCGTTAACGAAATTATTGTTAATATGAACCAAACTACTGATATTAATGATATTGAAAATGTAGAAATTTATTATACAGGAAATTCAAGCATTTTTTCTACCGATAATTTATTTGCCTCAGCTTCTGTTTCTGAAAATGACATTCAATTTACAAATACACAAGAACTTGTTTTTGGAACAAATTATTTTCACCTCGCCTATTCCATCTCCGAAGACGCAACAATTGGAAATATTGTAGATGCCGAACTCATTTCTCTAACAACCGATGCCGTTCAAACACCTACAATTTTAAATCCGGGTAACGGACGACAAATTAATTATGAATATTGTGAAGCAAGTAGCACAACGGCAATTGCTTTTTTTCAGTCTATCAGCAATTTTACTTTACGTTACATAAATAACGACTCCGATGGAGAAGTCTATTCTAATTTCAGACATCTAAATACACAAATAGCACAAGGAGATACTTACAATTTTTATCTCACAAACGGGCAAGCAAACCCTTCCGAAGATTCAAGGTGTGCCGTTTGGATAGACTGGAATTCCGACGGCGATTTTGAAGACGAAAATGAACTTACCTATATTGCCGAAACTGCACAAGATATTTTTCAAGGACAAATTACTGTGCCAAACAACGCACAACTTGGAATTACTACACTAAGAGCAAGAATCTGGGACACAGACGAAGAACCTGTTACACAATGCGGAATAACAACCTACGGCGAAGTAGAAGATTATTCAGTAACAATTGTTGAAATTTTGGATATTAAAGATGATATTAATTCCGATATTTATATCTACCCCAATCCAAATAATGGAAACTTCTTTATTGATTGTAGAAAAATAAATCAAGATAATATAAAATTAGAAATTACAGATATTACAGGAAAAATTTGTAAAACTCAAAAATTGGAGGCAAAAATAAATCAAATAAAAACAAACAACCTTCAAAAAGGGGTTTATATTATTAAAGTATTTTACGACAATCAAATTATAAATAAAAAAATAATAGTGAATTAATTTGGGGCATTCCTATAAACCCAAAGTGCCTAACGGCATGTTATACAAAATTATTAAAACACTCATTTACAGGAGTAAACTCAAACTTTAATAATTTTGAAAGCCTTGATTTTTAAGTTTTTAGGAGTGCCCTTTAACAAAAATAAACATGAAAAAATTAATTAAAAACTAAAGTTTTTGCCTTCATAATAATCAGATTATTAGACAGTTATAATTTTACT
>JAOZQN010000573.1 GCA_029932195.1 Bacteroidales bacterium
CAGATTTTCTATCTTTTGTTATAAATTCGCTTCTTGGCTCAGATGAATTTTTTATAAATAAGGCAATTGGCTGGATTTTAAGAAATTATAGCAGAGTAAATCCTAATTGGGTTGTCGCTTTTACAAATAAAACAAAACTTGACAAGCTCAGTAATTATGAAGCATTGAGGTTAATTAAATAAATTACGAATTGGCTACCGCACAACTAAAAAAATCGGTATTACAACTTTGCCAAAGTGAAAAACTTTGGCAAAGGCGAAAATATACTGCGAAAAAAATACCTTTGCCAAAGTTTTTTCACTTTGGCAAAGTTGTGGCTACAAATAAATAATTATTTAAAATACATTTTATTTTCAGTAAATTACTTTTAACTTTGTATTTTATTTAGGAATGGATAGGAAATAAATTATGATAGTTAGACGAAGTTATTTCGTAGCCGTTCTTTAACTAATTCCTCAGTTTATTGAAAACACAAAAAACACGAAAAAAACATTTTATTCATATTTTGTAAACAAATAATAATCAATGTTAAATCTTTTAAAATTAGAAATGGACGCAAAATTTTCGCAAAAAGTAACAGATATTTTAGAATATAGTAAAGAAGAGGCTATAAGACTTGGTAATAAGGAGATTAGACCCGAACATCTAATGCTCGGAATTTTGAGAGATGGAAATAATAATGTCCTTCAAATTTTGGTAGATTATATGATTGACTTAAATATTATCAAAAAAAAAATAGAAAAACAAGTAAAACAAGTTAGAATATTACCTCTAAAAAGCTCAGAAATACTTCTAAATAAAACAACTGATAAAATATTAAAATTAATTTATTTAGAAGCACAATCATTAAAACACAAAACTATAATACCCGAACATATAATTTTAGCAATAATGAGAGAAAATAAAAATTTTATTAGCAAATTACTAAAAGATAATAACTTAACTTATACAGAGTTTAAAGAAACTGTTAAAGAAGCACCACAATCCAAAAGTGATATTATTGAAGGAGACGATGACGACGAAAAACCAAAACGCCGTTCTAAATCTAAGTCAAAATCAAAGAAAAAAAGCAAAGACACTGAAACCCCTGTGCTTGATAACTTTGGCGTAGATGTTACAGAAGCTGCAATGCAAAATAAATTAGACCCAATTGTTGGACGTGAAGTAGAAATTCAACGATTAGTGCAAATTTTGAGTCGTAGAAAAAAGAATAATCCTATACTAATAGGTGAACCAGGAGTAGGTAAATCTGCTATTGTAGAAGGGCTTGCACTCAAAATTGTTAGCAAACAGGTTTCACGAATTTTGTATGGCAAACGAGTTATTTCGCTTGATTTGGCATCAATTGTTGCTGGCACAAAATACAGAGGTCAGTTCGAGGAACGCATGAAATCTATTATTGGAGAGCTTTCCAAAACCGACAAGGTAATTCTTTTTATTGATGAAATCCACACGATGGTAGGAGCGGGGGGAGCAAGTGGCTCATTGGACGCTTCTAATATGCTCAAACCAGCACTCGCAAGAGGTGATATTCAGTGTATTGGAGCTACAACTCTCGACGAATTTAGAAATCATATAGAAAAAGACGGAGCATTGGAACGACGGTTTCAAAAAATAATGGTTGAGCCAACAAATATTAAGGAAAGTATTGAAATACTGATGAATATAAAAGATCGCTACGAGGAACATCATAATGTTTCTTATACCGACGAGGCAATTGAAGCTTGCGTAAAACTTGGCGAAAGATACATAAGCGACCGACTTTTACCCGACAAGGCTATAGACATTTTGGACGAAGCTGGTTCGCGTGTGCATATCGCAAAAGTGGAAGTTCCCGAAAAAATAGATAATATAGAACAACAAATTGCAGATATAAAACAAGAAAAAATTGATGCTGTTAAAAATCAGAAATTTGAGGCAGCTGCAAGTATCAGAGACCGTGAGCAGGTTTTATTGGACGCTTTGGAAGCGGAAAAGAAAAATTGGGAAAGTAGTATGTTAAATAGTAAGGAAATAGTTGGTATAGAGTCTATTGAAGAGGTTATTGCAATGATGACGGGAGTTCCTGTTTCTAAAATTGCACAGGCTGAAATCCAGAGACTTATAAAAATGAAAGATTTGCTAAAAGGCAAAGTTATAGGACAAAGCGAAGCCGTAGAAAAAGTTTCGAAAGCAATTCAACGAAATAGGGCGGGGCTTAAAGACCCAAATAAACCAATTGGTTCGTTTGTGTTTCTTGGACCAACAGGAGTTGGTAAGACTTTGTTAGCCAAAAGATTAGCTGAGTTTTTATTTGATTCTTCTGATGCAATTATCCGAATAGACATGAGCGAATATATGGAAAAATTTGCTGTATCAAGACTTATTGGAGCACCTCCAGGATATATTGGATACGAAGAGGGAGGACAGCTCACCGAAAAAGTGCGACGAAAACCATATTCAATAGTTTTATTAGATGAGATAGAAAAAGCTCACCCAGATGTTTTTCATATTTTACTTCAAGTTTTAGATGAGGGGCAACTAACTGATAGCCTAGGGCGTAAGATTGATTTTAAAAATACGATAATAATAATGACTTCAAATATTGGGACAAAAGAAATTCAAAATTTTGGTCGTGGTGTAGGCTTTGGAGCAGAAGAGGACTCGGATAATAAAAATAAAGGTATTCTTAGAAAAGCTCTCAAAAAAGCATTTAGTCCAGAGTTTTTGAACAGATTAGATGATGTTATTATTTTTAACTCTCTTGAAGAAGAAGATATTTATAAAATTGTTGATATTGAAATGATTGACTTTATTAATCGTGTTAAAGAAACTGGTTTTGAACTTGAAATTACCGACGAAGCAAAAGCTCATATTGTAAAAAAAGGACTTGACCGAAAATATGGTGCAAGACCACTAAAACGTGCAATTCAAAAATATATAGAAGACCCTATGGCAATGGTTATTATAGAAGAAAATCCACCAAAAGGAGCAAAATTAAAAGTGGAATTTGATGAGGAAAATAAAGAGGTGAAAATTACTGTAGAATAGGTTATAGATTTTTTATTTTATATCAACTTTTAAATAAAATAAATACAATAACTTTGTTTTGTATTTATCTAATTATCAGGCAATTTAAAGAAATAATAATAAAAAGTCAAATTTTTAATCTAAAAAATTTGACTTTTTAAATTAATTGTTTTATCTTTGTGTTGAAGATTCTGTATTGGATTGCATATCCTTTAACGAGGGCTTCATAATATTAAGCGGTTATTTTCGGATAATCGCTTATTTTTTATTCCATCAACTATAGAATAAAATACTACCTTACCATCAAAATTTTCTTTTAAAATAATAAATGATATTTCTTCACAAATTATTGTTTCTAAATAATGAAAACCAATACAACGTTTAGGAATTTTTATATCGTCATAAAAACCAATATATTTACCTTCTTGAATAAGTTTTAAAACATTAAAAATAGCCTTATTTTTTTTATCATAAAATTTATGAGGCTGATTTATAGCCTCTTTAATACCTTTCATATTAAAAGAAATAATTTTTCCTTCAATTTTTCTATTAATTTCAACTTTTGAAATTAATTTACTTTTAGCGAAATCTTTTATCGCTTTTCTTAATTCATTTTTGTTCATTTTTTAATAAATTATGAGCAATAATTTCATCATACAAAATACAAATTTAAAAATTTATTTGATTTTCTAAATATATTTTTGTAAATTTGCAACGTGAATATTGATGAGGAGATTATTATCTCTCGGTTAAAGAATATTGAGAGTCAAAGTTACAAGCTTTGGCTTTCTTTTTATTAATTGTTTTTTTTAATAAACAAATTTATTTTATTGCTTATTACCTGAAAAATCACTTGATAAGTGCAAAAATTCCAGCAGTTCTCATTTTGACTGTAAGTATGTTAAAATCAGGATAAAAAA
>JAOZQN010000574.1 GCA_029932195.1 Bacteroidales bacterium
CAACTCTACTTATCCATTGATATTCAAGTGTTTACAACTCCGAAACTTTAGTTATCTAAGATAAGAGATGGATGTTTTTTAGTCCTTTCAAGCAAATATTTTTGAATTACATTCCTGTTTTGTTCTGATATTTTTGTTTGCCCTAAAAAAATCTGAGACCATGTTTCATTATTCCAAAAATCATTTTTAATAGACGAGTTGTTGTATTTATCATAATTCGCTAATATTTCAGTTCCAGGGTAAGGTGCAAAATTGTTTACTTGAGGAGGTAGTTCTGTATTTGTAGAATATGAACATTCAAAAGCAAAATTAATCGTATTTAAAATATCAGTTTCATCTTCCCAAGGAAAACCAATGATAAAAGACCAAAATATTTTTCTACTAAATTTTTTTTCAGCTACTAAATTTATAAACTCTGCAACCTTTGATACTGTTAAACCTTTTTTTACTTTTTTTAATCCGTCGTCATAACCACACTCAACACCTACCTGTAGCATATAAAAATCTAACAATTCAAAAGAATCTACTAAATTATTTTTGATTATTTCACTAATCCTTGCTTCACAGCCCACTTTAAAGTCAGACTTAGCTATTAAATTAATAACATTTTCACAATGTTTTTTATCAGAAGTAAAAGAGTCATCGGTTATAAAAAGAGCCTTTTGAGAAAAAATATTTGATAACTTTTTAATAGCATCAAAATTTGCTACAATTTTATCATAACTAAAATAGCGTACACCATCAAATGGTATAGCACAAAATGTACACTTAAATCTGCATCCCCTTGAAGTTTCAAAAGGAATATATTCATATTTATTTGGAGGGATTAAATGATAAGCTGGAATAGGTAAATTATTTAACTCATCAGTAGATAATAGCTTCCTATTATTATTGACAACAATTGAATTGTCTTTTTTGTAGGTGATACCTAAAACTGAACTTAAATCTTCATTTTTATTTATTACATTGATAAGTTCAGGAAATGTTATTTCACCCTCACCCCTAACAACTATATGAGCATTAGAGTCCTCTAAACAATATTTGTGCATTGTTGTCGCATGAGGACCACCCAAAACAATAGTAATATGTGGGAATTGTTTGTTGATATATTGAATTTGCTTTTTGGTAACAACCCAATTAAAAGAGTTTACCGAAAACCCAATTAAATCAATACCACCTAAATTACTTTTATTGCTAAGGAAATTCGAAAGCTCAAATGGAAAAACGATTTTTAGGTTATGGTGTTTTTCCACAATTGAGGCTAATACTAAGATACCATTTGGCGGTGTTCCATCATCCATAGTATTAGTATAAGACATAGTTAATAAGACATTCATATTATATGTTTTTTACAATTTTTCGTGTGATTTTTTTATAGATATTACAAAACGCTGGATCAACCCTATAAATATTATTATATTTCTCCTCAATATTCCCCAGACATACACCTTGACAAAAACCTTCTATTTCACAGTTTTTACATTCATCAACATTTCCATATGTTCGCATTTGGACATCAAAGTATGCCTGTGATTTAAAAACTTTTTCGATATTATTGATATTTCCAAGATATAATGACATTGCTTTACATGGGTAAATATCGCCATTAGGTTCTATACTAATTTGAAAACCTGTTGCAGTACAGCTATCCATAATTCTTTTCATTTTCTTCGTTGAATTCTTGTACTCTGTATTAAATAATTGTGCAAAAGCATTATGCCAATACCCTAAAACAGATATATTATTTTTTATTCCGTAGGAATATATTTTAAATAATTTATCAACAATTTTTTGAGGCGTTATTGAGTCTAAATAATTATCCTGCATACCCAATAATAGCTGAACAGACTTGCATTTATAATCTTTTGCAAAATCAACAAAATCTGTGTCTAAGTCATTAAAGTTATCCTCAGTCATAACCGCAGATAAAGATGTATTTACATTATATTTGTACAAATAGTCCAGTCCTTTTTTTATACTATCAAAAGTACCTCCGGAGTCTTTTTTTTGAGTTCTTATTGCATTGTTTGACTTTTTTGTGCCATCTATGCTTACATTTGCAACCATATTGTAATCAGAGAATACTTTAGCCACCTCTTCATTGATTAAAGAACCATTGGTAGTAATTGTATAAGCAATATACATATCATGGCTTTCTCCTTTCTTAAAATAACGCATTATTTCTTTAATAGTTTTCCAATTTATTAATGGTTCTCTTCCAAAAAATTTAATAACCAATTCATTATTATTGTTGCTTTTTATTACATCAATTATCCTTTCAATACTAAATTTAGCTGTTTCAAAATTCATAAAACTTCCTCCAGTTTTACTTATCAAAGGATTATCCCGCCCTCTTCTTTCTTCTGTAGAGTCCACAAAACAATAATGGCAGTTAAAATTACAGCTATTTGTTACATTTAACTGTATTCCACCTAAATATCCACCAACTTCCAATTTACTAATTCTGCTCTCAATAATTTCTTTGATTATGTTTCTTTCATCAAAACCTATTTTTTTGATATAACTTAACTCAATAAACAGATTGAAATAATCTCTTATTTCTTCTTCTTCTTCTGGTTTATATAGAAGTAAAATCGCCTCAATTGTTGTCTCGTTCTTAAAATAATTCAATAAATTTATTGAATCTTTATTGAGAGTGTTTAAATTACCTAATAATGTATGATAAACATTGTAATTATTTGGGGTCTTGATTATTTCTAAATAATCCGATATAATGTATAAACTCATAATTTTTATTTTTTTTATAAATAATCTTCTCTTACTGGAGTAAAAAAATCTATTACTACACCAGATGTTTTAACTTGTAATGAATGTTCAACATTAGCAGGTATTGTATAACTGTCTCCTGCATTTATAATTTCTTCATAATCTAAAAATTTCAATAAATATGTACCTGAAATAACATAGCCACTCTGTTCATTATTATGCTTATGCAAAGGAACTTTTTGGTTATCCTTGTATAACATTTTTGTAATCATAGTATTCTCCCCGTGTGATAGAACTAAAAATTCAATACCTTTAAATGTATTTGGTTTTCCAGATTCTAATTTAACAAGCAATTGTTTTTTTTTCATTATTTTTATATATTTAGTGTTAAATTAATAAATATTTAAAAACAGAGATTATTGCAAATTTGCAGTAATCTCTGGAAAATGAGAATTTTAAATTATTCTCCACCTTCATCAATAGGACCCACACCAATTGCGGGAATAGTTCCAACACCAATTGCGGGAATAGTTCCAACACCGATTGCGGGAATAGTTCCAACACCGATTGCTGGAATAGTCCCAACACCGATTGCTGGTACAGTTTCTCCTCCCTTGATTTTCTGCATATCATTATTTTTCATAACAATAACAGGTTTCCTAACTATGAGCTTTTTTAACTTATCCATAATAATGAATTTAGTAGTTACGCCTACTCCAAAATTTAGTTGGCTTTTCGGCATATTCCCAACTTTTTTATTAATACTTTTCTATATATTTAATAGTGTATAATATTTTTCATGAATAAAATAAAGGTGTAAAAATTGAACTTCCGTTAAAATACGAAAATAAAATTAGATGTTAGTTGAGTAAATTACTTAAAATATAAAGCAGAAATGACAAACTATAAGATCCACAAGACATATATTATTTTTATTTTGTTTGGCATAAAGTAGTTGTTTTTTATCAACCCTAAGCAGAAAAAGTTTTGAAATTATGTGGTTTTGAATAATATTAAGCAAAAAAACGATTTCAGGATTAAGATGCTAAAATCTTGTATCAAACTTTTTCAAAAGTAAAAAAAATAAAAATAACTACCAAATACTACATTTGATAAAAAGCATGACAATACGGCAATTTTGCGACAATTTGTCATTTTTGTGTCGTAGGTGGGCACTTTTGTGTCGTAG
>JAOZQN010000069.1 GCA_029932195.1 Bacteroidales bacterium
ATAAAGCTACGTCATAATTTGCCATTTTTGAACCAAACTCGTCAATTCGTTGTTTTATTTGACTTTGGTTTAAATTTTCGTATTTTAAAACTGTAAAATTTAATTTTTCCAAAGTCGTAGCCATTGCTCTGGCATCATTTACAGGGTTTCGTAAAATTCCACCATTTTGATATGCAGAGTTACCTATCACAAGAGCAAGTCTTTTGGTATTATCTGGAATTTGTTTAAATCCACGTTGAGCAAAAATTGAAGTAAATAGAATTAATGTTGTAAAAATCAATATTGTTTTTTTCATATTAATTTATAGATTATTAAAAGTTAAAGATAATAAAAAATTTGTTTATTTTCAGTTTTTTTGTTTTCTTTTTTTCTTACTGCGGTTGCACTTATCGCACAAATCATTGTGAGCCGTGCGGGTTGTAAAGTTACTCGTTTTTTTTGACAATTCCAATTTAAAACGACTTTGTTTTTTTTTAATTATAGATTAACTTACAAATAGTAAGGATAATAGCTTTAAGAAATAAAAAAAAAGGAAACTAAATGTTTTACATTATCTTCCTCTATTTTTCAAAGTGATCCCTGATTTTTCAACGATTTTTCGTATCAAGCGTGGACGCTTGACACGAATTTTGTTGTCCAAATTTAGACAGGTAGCCTAGTTTTTCATAAATTTTGTAACCTACCCAAGCATCTGTTGCGGCGTATCTTTTTTGTGCATTAGATAACTTGTTATTTTCCCAGTTTGAAAGTTGTTGAGATTTTGATATTCTAAATCCCAAAACAATTGCCGACATTTTAGTTAAACTAAAACTTTCTATCCCAAAATCTTTAATATAATTTTGCAACTCCAAAAAGGACTCTGGGATAAACTTATTAATTGTTCTTAATGCCTTTATGTCATCACGAATTGCTGCACCAACTTTTTTAATGGATTTATTACTCAATAAATCAGCTACTTGGTCTGGAAGACCTATTTTATTTATTCTAAAAAGAAATGCTTTGTCATTTGAAGAGAGTTGCAAGAGTGCAACTTTATACACCACACCTTTTTTAAAGGAAGGACGAGTTTCGGTATCAAAACCAAGAATTTCTTGTTTTTGCAAATAATTAACAGCAGAATCAACCTGTTCCAATTTATCTATTACAGTAATATGTCCCTCAAAGTATTGGATTGGATACTCTTTTAATTCATCTTTTGATATTGAAGTTTTAAACATTTTGCAAAAGTAATGAAAATTTTTAGAAAATAATGAAAAAAAAAATTTTTATCAAGAATACTGGGGGCTTTTGGTAGTTGGCTTTTAGCTTTTGGCTTCGCAAAGCGATAAAAAATAAGCCAATAGCAATAGCTCCATGAGATGTTATACTGAATTAGGTTAAAATCTTTACTTTTTGTATTTTGTAATCAATTAATATCCAACCTAATAAACATTTTTTTTTTTTATACTAAAAAAAATCCATTTATGAAATTTGTATCCGCCTTGATTTTATCAAAAATACACTTCTCTGAATAGACTCAATATTAAAAAAACGGTAAACTTACTAAAAAGAATACCGTTTTTGTAAAATGTAGTTCAATCAAAATTATTCTACAATAATTGTAGAGATAACTGATTTTTCATTAAAATTAAATCTTATTAAATAAACTCCTGCTTCAACGTTTAAGTTAATTTTTGCGTCTTGTTCCAAAATATTATCTTGATAAACAATTTTTCCTGTTACATCTGTAATAATTATTTCAGTATTTTCTGCATTTTCAGGTAATACTATGTTTAATAAGCCTGTTGTAGGATTAGGATAAATATTTATACCCATTTCTGTAAGTTCTTCAATTGATGTAGCTACAGATAATAAAGCATTATCACTTACAACTTCTCCACATGTTCCTGTAACGGCAACTGAGTAGTTTCCTGCGTTGTCCATTGTTACCGAAAGTATTTGATAAGTAGCTTGGTCTGCTCCATCAATATCTGTTTCTTCAAATTTCCATTGATAAGTTAGATTATCGCCATCGGCTGTAACAGAGAACATTACGTTGTCTCCAACTGTTGCATCAATATTTATCGGGTGGTCTGAAATAACTGTTGTTGCTGCAAAATAGAATGTAGCTTCGTCTGAATTAAGAGTTCCACATTCTCCAGTTATTTCGCAATAGTAGTTTCCTAAATCATCGCTTGTTGTTGCGAATATTGTATATGAAACATCTTCTGCTCCAGTAATAAGTGCATCGTTAAAATACCATTGATAACTTACACCTCCATAAGCTTCAATAGAAAGCGTTATATCGTTACCTTCGCAAATAGTTTCTGTTTGTGGTTGTGTTGCAATTGTTATTCCTGTTCCGATTGTTAATGATACAGTTTCGCTTGTAAGCATTTCTCCACAGTCTCCTGTTATTTCACAATAGAAATTTCCTAAATCGTCTGAAGTAACACCAGTTATTATGTAAGTTTCAGAAGTTGCATCTAAAATAAGAATATCATTAAAATACCATTGATAAGTTAAGTTTGTTCCAGTTACTTCGACAACAAATGTAGCTTCAGCATTTTCGCAAACATCAACGTCGTAAGGTTGCACATCTATTACTGTTTCAATATTTAAGTCTAGAGAAGCTGCATTGCTTGTTGCATCTCCACAATCGCTTGTTACTTCGCAAGTGTAATCGCCTTCATCAATAATATCACAATTTGCTATTGATATTGTTTCAGTAGTTGCTCCACTAATATTGCCACCATCGGAAATATCCGAACCGTCTTTTTTCCAAAGGAATGTCATGTTTGTTCCGTTTGCAACTACTGTAAATATAGCTGTTTCGGTTGGACAAACATTTTCATCAGAAGGGTCTCCTAATGTTAATCCATCTGTTATTGTAAGCACCATTGAACTTGATGTTAAGTCTCCACAAGTTCCTAAAATATTACATGTGTAAGTTCCTGAATTACCATTATCAACATTAGTTAAACTAAAAGTATTAGCGTCTGCATTTGCAATATCAGAACCATTTAATTGCCATTGATAAGTAAGTCCAGTTCCTGTTGCTGTTACAAAGAAATCTACGTCTGAACCTGTGCAAGCTGTTTGGCTTGTTGATTCATCGGTAATTGCAGTTGCAGGATTAACTGTTAGTGTTGCAATGTTAGAAGTTGCTGTTCCACAATCTCCTGTAACTATACATGTGTAACCTCCTATGTGAGTTGTTGTTATATTAGAAATAGTATAACTTGAATTTGTCTCATCAGTAATAATAGACGCTCCTTTATACCATTGATAAGTAAGTGTTCCACTTCCTGTTGCAACAACTGTAAATGTGTTATTTTCACCTTCACAAATAGTTACTGTTGCTGGGTGTGTGTCTATTACTGTTGCATCATTAATAGTTAATGTTGCAGAGTTAGAACTAATAGCTCCGCAGTCGCCAATAACATCACAAGTATAAGAACCTGCATCAGTTGCACTTACTCCTACAATACTATAAGAAGATGATGTTGCTCCTGAAATATTTGATGCTCCTTTTTTCCATTGATAGGCTAAAGTTCCTGTTCCTGTTGCAGAAACGGTAAGTGTAACATTTCCTCCTTCACAAACCGCTTGTGTTATTGGGTGTGTGTTAATTGCTGTTGCATCAAGTTGATTTAATGTTTCTGATGCAGTTTCCGAAGAAGCAATGTCCATGTGTCTAACTTTTCCTTTGTATATTGCAGTTGCAAGATTTGTAAATTCGTGAGTATTTGTTACTCCTCTCCAAGTTTGCAATGTTGCTCCTGCATTGTCTAAAAGATAAAAAGTTTGTCGTTTGTTTTGGTCTGAATTTACAGTAATACTACCAGTTGTGCAAGTAGGTGTTGCTTGAATTGTTGCAACTGCTGTTACAATTGCAGGTATTTCACTATCATTAAAGCCAAGACCTTTTGCGTAGTTATATTCAGTTAATGATGCGTCATTTACTCCAAGTATTGTATATATTGTTGGTATTTCGTAATCAAAAGAGCTTCCGTTTTCAGAAATTACTGGTGATATTTGCTTAAAAAATGCAAGATTATCATGGCATGTTCCATCAGAAAGATTTTTTATTGAACTTAAATCTCCTCCAGGTCTTACAGCAGCTGCCATAATATCGGGATTTGAATTTTGAGTTGAACCTGATGTTTCCGACCATGTATAAAAAATTACACTACCATCGTTTTTACGTGAAACTTCTGGCATTAAATCATGATTTACATCTCCAAAAGTGTAAGATTCATTATTTTTTGGAGAGATATAAAGCATATCCCATTCTGTTCCGTCTTGTGTAGAAAAATCTATAAAATGGACTGTTGGTGTTGATCCATCAAATATAGGCATAACATTTTCAAAAGCATCTGAACCAGAATATACTTCTGCAAAAATATGTAGTCTATTATTTTCATCTACCGTTAAGTCAAAATTATTAATATATGGTTTTAATGTAGCTTCTTGAACAAGATAACCGCTTAGTTCTGGGAAATTATCATAATTGATAATTGGAAGTTCTGTCCAAGTTGCTCCGTTGTCGGTTGTTTTCCAAACATGAGGAGTAGGAACTTGCAGAGACTCTCCGTTTTCAAGGCAATTAATTACTGCATATCCAACCGAACCATCAGGACTAAAAGCTATATCGTAGTCAGTTGCAATTTTATTTCCAGCATCGTAAAATAAATCTGGTGTAATTGCTTTATTAATAGACCAGTCAAATTTATTAGTTCCAGAGTTAAATACACCTTTGTTGATATTAAAACGAGTATAATCACCTGTTTCAGTTTCATTGTAATTTGAAGACATTGACCATGCAGTTCCATTCGGAGTTGTAGTTAATCCGTGAAGGTTATAACCATCGGTATTATCTCCATTTATAGAACCGTATGAGTCGTTGTTATTTGTTCCATTTAATTGGGCAGAGTTTTGGAAAGTATATCCCCATCCTGCCGCAGCTCCATAACCAATTAAAGAAGGACCAGAAGATACGATAAAAGCATTATCTACATTAGTATTTCCATTAGGATTATAAATTGTAGCAGAAGGGTATCTGCATTCAGCGAGTGAAGTTTCTGCTGTTGGCGAAATCCAGTTTTCAGTAATCCAAGTGTTTCCTCCGTCAGTAGAAATGTCATAAGCGAGTTCTCCGCTATCGCCACCACCTAAATTTAATGCTCTGTGAACAAATACTAAAGTATTTATATCTGCATTATACATTACTTGTTGTGGTGATTCTCTAATTATTGTATATAAATTTTGTGAACTTCCCATTTCTTTACATACCACAGTGTTTGTTATTTCAGTTATTGAAATGCCATCTATATAATATTTAGGTGTTTGAGTATCAGGAGCACCTGCATAAAAATTTAGGCAATTAAGTTTTAATGTGCCAACTGTTGCATCTGGAGCTACTGAACTAAATTTCCAAGACCTTACTCTTGTTCCATTTACAGTAAATAAAATATTATCATCATCAAGGTTAATTCTAAAAGCTATATTATTCCAAGAGTCTTGGTTATAATTAAATTCATAATTTACACCTGCTATCTGAATATAGCCAGTTCCATTATTTGAAAAATAAGTTTCAAAAGCCCATTCTACTCCAAGCTCATGTTGCACATTAAAATAACCACCATTTCCGCTTTCAATATACATGCTAAAATCTATTTGATAGTTTCCACTTGTTACATCACAAAGTGGCAAAATCATATCGTTAGTTCCCGTAATAAGCATTGATTTTGAGCCGTCAGAAGAAAAATCGGTAGATGCAATTGCATCTTCTGCTGTGGCAGGTGTGCTTGACCAAGTGTCCCAAATGCCAGAATTATTTGCGATATAATCTCCACCTATAAAATTTTCAAAATCTTCGGTATAAGGAAGTAAGGCTAATGCACATGATTCGGTTATTGCCGATTTTATTACAACATTATCTACTTGGAATATAGTTGTTTGTCCGCCTGTTCCGCTACCTGTATATTTAAAAGCAATGTATCCAGTTCCAGTATAAGAAGAAAGGTCTATATCTCCTGATTCTATCCAACCACTATAATTTGTTGCAGGAATTGGGTCAGTTGCAAGAGTAGCAGGGAGTGTAGTCCATGTTGCTGTTGTAGGATCTGAACCGTCGTAGTTTGTAGAAATCATTACGGTAAGTCCATCATGAACATAAAAACCTGTTTGTGTTTTAAATGTTAAAGCTTCATTATCATAATTATCAAAACTTATTTCTGGAGTTATTAGCCAAGATGTATTTGATGCTTCACCAGAATCGTAAGCTAAAAATTGAGCATATCTATTATCAATATAAATTCTTCCTTCCCATGATCTTGTTCCCTCTTCAATATAGTTAGTCCAACAGTTTAATGCAATAGGAATATTTTCGGTTGTTGTTTCAAAATCTTCTGAGAATGGGAGAGTAGTAATAACAGGGCACAATTCTGTATTTGCAATAATTCCTGTAACAATAATAGAAAAATTTTGTGAACCACCTGTTATTGAACCTTCGTGGTCTATTGTAATTGTGTAATCACCTGCTGTTGGGTTTGCTATGTAAATTTTTTCTACATTATCTACATCATTATCTCCTGTGGTTGCAGCTGCACTTGGGTTTGCGGCAGTAAGTTTGTATGGTTTATAAGGTCCGCCAGTTCCTGTAATTGTCATGTCAAGGTCGTTAACAAGCATGATGTCTGTTGGATCTAAAGATGCAGAAGGAGGAGTTCCTGCTAGGTCTGTCCAAACTATTGTTACCATTAAAGGCTGTGTTCCATCTGAATATACTTCAAGAACATAATCACTACCTGTATAAGTTTCTTCATTAATAATTGAAGTTACTTCTTTGTTTGTAATTGCTGTTGCGGCAGTTGCAGTATTTAATAGTCCCCAACCAAATTTGTAGTCTGGTCCTTCATTTGCTCCGCATTCGTCGGCGGTGTGAATTGCAAGTGCTTTAAGAGTAGCGGCTTTCATAAATGAGCCTTGCGTTTCGTTGTAATGCTCTTGTAATAAAAGTAAAGAACCTGTAACATTAGGACTTGACATAGATGTTCCACTAATAGAGTTATATTCGGAGTCATGTCCATCATAAGTAGAGTAAAGATTGTAACCATTTCCTACAATATCTGGTTTTATTCTGCTATCATCGCAAGGTCCTGTGCTACTGAAATATGTGAGTGTAACATCACTTGGTTGAGAATATCCTCCTGCAACATCTTCGGTAGCTCCTACGGTAAGAATATTTTTAGCATTTCCTTTGTAACTGATGCAATCAAAACCGTCTGCACCGCCATCTTGTGGGTGCAAAGTGCTTGAGCCGTCCCAGTCTCCTTGGTCGTTGCCAGATGATTTTACTATTAAATAATAAGGAGCATTTATTGCAATATTATCAATTTCTACGCAATAGCTACTGTAAAAACCAAATTGAAAGTCTTCTTCATTGCTAATTGATACGTCTCCATACCATTCAGAACCGTCTCCTGCCCAACCTGCCCCATAACCATAGGAATGATTAGAAATAAGTAAACCATTTGCAGCAGCTGTTGCCATTTCACTTTCGTCGTTTGTCCAGTCATAAGCATCAAGGCTTGCGTTGTATGCCATACCTTTTGCAGCTGGCTGAACACCACCTGCCATAATTGTTCCTGCTACGTGAGTTGCATGATAATGAGTTGAAGAAACTCCATCCATATCTGTTACTCGGCTACTTCCTGTATTGTTAAATTCTTGATGTGTTGTTCTCACATCGCCACCGTCCCATTCTCCTGCGGTCATTCCTGTTCCATCAAGATCAAGTCCAAGACCTCCGCCTGAATATACTTTATTAGTAGAAGTAGAAATTGCAGCGTCTTCGTTGTGAGTTATGTAATATAAAGGTCTTCCGTCTTCTGTAACACCTTGTAATTCCATAAATCCTCCTCCTTCTATTTCTTTGCTAACAATCCAGTTGTTTTCTTTTGCCATCTGTAAAGCTTTTGCCTTATTTTGCAAATGTTTTTCACTGGATTTTTCACTCATTTGTTGTAAAACTGCAACATTGGTTTCACTAACAATTTTTTGATTCTCTGATTTTGTTTGTGCATTTGCAAAATTCGCAAATCCTATTACAAGCAAAATACTCATAAAAAATAAAGATACTTTTTTCATAATTTAAAAAAATTAGAAGTTAATAAAAATTAAATTTAGAGTAAAAACTCTAAAACATAAGATTGAAAATTTATAAAAAGTTGCATAAAAATAAAAAGCCAAATATTTATTATTTGGCTTTTACCTTTATTACGTTTTTTGCGAATGCCAATTTCTGCGTTACTTTTGAAATTTTAAAATACTGATTTACAGATATAAACTTCAATTCTGAAATTTCAAAAAGCCTTGAACTCGTAAAAAACGCCAAAAATTAATACATTATACTTTTTTTTGAGCTATTTTTCCAACCTGCTTGGCTCGAATAATCTACAAAATAGATTTTTAAATCTGCTTGACTTTCATAATCTACAAAATAGATTGTTTTGTCCGACTGACTTTCATAATCTACAAAAAACCATTTACCATCGTTATCTCCAGCTTGGCTTGAGTAATCCACTTTATATACTTTTAAGTCGCATTGGCTTTCGTAATCTACTACAAATACTTTAACGTCTGCTTGTGAAGAGTAATCTACAGAATATATTTTCTGTGCATTCATACTTCCAACTGTTAAAAAAAATACTGCTACTACTAAAAAAAATGATTTCATTTTTTATTTGTTTTAATTTTTTTGACTAAAAAAGATAAAGCTAAGTTAATGAACAATGAACAATGAGTAATTGGTTTACACCTTATAATCAGGATATTATTATTATTTTATTTATTATTAAGAAACTTTTGTCCAACTACTTATAATATTGCTTTTTTCTATTTGCCCCGTTTTTATAATGGTTTCTGGTCTCCACTAATAATTTGTTTTTGCAAAGATACAATTTTTTTTCAAAAAAGGTGAAATTTTATTTTAAAATTAGATTGCAAGTTACAGGTTTCAAGTTTCAAGTTTTCAAGTTGCAGGTTACATATTGCAGTCATTCAACGCTTTGCGTAACCTGCAACCTACAACCTGTAACTTATTTTCAAAACATTACTAAAAGTTGGGAAACAATAATTACTAATACCAAAGCAATTGGATAGACGGTTGCATAGGCGACTGCTCCTGCATTACTCTCTGATTTTGATTGAATTACACCAAGCCCAGGAGTGCTTGTCATTGTGCCAGTTATTACTCCCATCAGAGTTAAAAAATTTAATTTAAAAACATATCGTCCAATAATTGCTCCTACCATAACAGGAACTATAGTAAGTATTGCACTAATCCACAATAAATTAAATCCGTAATTTTGGATAGTTTCTACAACTTCCGAACCAGCTTGTGTTCCAATGGTTGCCAAAAATAATAATAGTCCAAATTTACGGATAAGCAAATTTGCCGATGCAGATAAATTCCAAATAATAGGACCAGTTTTTCCTATTCTACTCAAAAACAAGCCGATAATTAAAGCTCCTCCAGTATTTCCAAGTTTAAATGTGAAAAAGTCAAAAATAGGAATTTCTATTTTTCCAAGTAAAATTCCACCAAGTATTCCTAAAAATATTGGTAAAAAATCTGTTTCAGATATTTTTTTGGTGTCATTTCCAAGTAATTTTGAAACTTTGTCTAAATTTCCTTTTGCTCCGGCAATCATTACTTTGTCGCCAAATTTGAAAGAACTTGTGGGTTGTGGAATAATATCAATTCCACTTCGTTTTATTTTTACTACTCTAACATTGTAGTAATTAGATAGTGAAACTTCTTTGTAAGATTTATTTACAATTTTTTTATTAGAAATCCAAACCCATTTTATATCATAATTTTTAGAAAGTGGGATTTTTTCGTCCACCGATTTACCTAAAAGCATGGTTGCTTTTTCCAGATTTTCTTCAGTTCCCACAAGCCGAATAATATCGCCGTTGTGTATCAAGCTATTAGCATTGGGAGTAAAAACTTGTTTGCCATGTTTGATGCGAGATACAACACAGGCAGTAATTTGCCTTATTTGTATGTCTTTCAGGTTTTTACCGTCAATATTTGGGTTACTTATTAAAAAAGTTTTTGCCATTGCTTCTGGAAAATCTTTTTTCAAACCTAAATTATAATCCTCTTCTTCTTTTTTGAGATTTATACGTAAAATTTTCGGCAAAACATTCAACAAAACTATAACTCCAATAACTCCAACAGGATATGCAAGTCCATAACCTATTGAGGCTTTGGGTGATTGAGATACATCAATTGCGGCAGCAAGTCCAGGAGTGCTGGTTAATGCTCCCGTAAAAATACCGACATTAAGTCCCAAATCCAGACCTACAAACATATTAATAAGGTAAGACGTAGCTCCAGTTGTTCCAATTATTATTAGAGAGAGCAATATTAATTTTCTCCCTTGTTTTTTAAATGCCTCAAAAAATCCTGAACCTGCCTGCATTCCTATTGTAAACACAAAAAGAAGAACTCCAACTTGCAAAAAATCTGGTGGAATTTTTAGCCCAAAATGTCCTAAAATTAGAGAGACAAATAAAACTCCAGATATATCAAGCGAAAATCCAAAAATTTTTATTCTACCAAGAATTATTCCAAGTGTAATTATAAGAAATAGAGCTATATAGCCCTCGTTCAACCATTCCATAATTATTAAATTTAGTCTGCAAATTTAGATAGTATTATTTTTATAAAAAAGGAATTTTAAGGAAAAGATTAAATTATTTTTATTGTAAATTATAATTATAAAAAAGACAAATTTATTGTAGATTTTTTAAAATATTATTATCTTTGAAATCTTAAAATTTTGAAGTTCTGAAATTTTGAAGTTTTGAAAAAAGATTATGTTATAAAAAAAACAATAATTTCAAACTTCAGATACAATAGTAAGGCATAATAATTGTAATATTAAGAAAAAATAGAACAACAACAAGTCAAAGGGTGACTTTAAGTCTCCCTTTGACTATGAATTAAATCAACAATAAAGCAATAACTCATTTTATATATGAAAAAAATACTTATAATATTTTCAATAATAATTTTAATTCCACTATTAACTTTTAGTAGAAGTATAGACGAAATAAAAAAAAGTGGAGTTATATATGTTGCTTTTACTGAGGGAGCTTACAACAGTATAAACAGAGATATTGCAGAAGAATTTGCTTTATTTTTGAATGTTAAATTAGAACCCGTTTTTGTTTCATGGGACGATAATTTTGCACAAAATGGAGTTATTCCAGCCGACATAACAACCAATCCTGACTACGATTACACACCAGACGCACTGAAAAAAGCAGATTTTATTTGTGGAACAATATATATAGTCCCTTGGCGAAAAAATATTTTAGATTTTGCAGGAACTATGCAGGTGAGCGATTTGTTGGTTGTTAAAAAAACAAGCAAAGAATGGTCTTCGTTGATACACTTGGTGATACCTTATGAATATTTGTCGCTTATAAAACGCTTTGAAATAAAAACTTATGATAATTTAGAAAATTTAAAAATAGCAGTTCTTGGAAATTCAATATATCAAACTAATCTGGAAGCTATTGAACAAAAAATAAATAAAGATATAAATATTATTGCAACAAAAAACGAGGCAGAATCGCAAGAAATGTTACAAAGTGAACGGGCAGATGGTTTTGTTGCAACCTCATATTTAGCACTTAAATATCTAAAAGACCACGAAAATTCTCGTCTTGCATTTCCTACCTCCAAAGCGGTAGATGTAGGTTGGGCTGTGGAAAATGGAAATAATGGGCTGAAAAAAGAAATAAATAATTTTTATGAAACAATAAAAGGAAATGGAAAACTAGACCAACTATTTCAAAATCAATATAGTATAGATTACAAAACCTATCTTGAAATAATAAATTCTTATTCCGACTCTCAAAATACTTCCACCAGAGATTTGGACGAAATTTTGGAGTCAGGAATAATAAATATCTCGCTCCGAAATAGAGAAATGATTTATCAAAGAAGTGGTAAAAAGCAATTTACACACTATCTTGCAGAGTCATTTGCAGCCTTTTTGGGAGTTGAATTGCAACTTACTATTGTAGAAACACTATCGGAGTATTTTAAAACAAGCGAAGGAATTATAAAAAAAGATAGTGCATATATTCCAGCTTTTTTCAATGATGTAGATGTTGCTTGCGACCTGCTAGCTCCTGTGCCTTGGAGATTAAATAAAATTGATGTAATAGGATATGCCCCAAATGCAAAAGTAGTAGTAGCTCGTAAGAATATAGAAATAAATACTATAGCAGATTTGTCTAAATATAAAGGAGTTACAGCACCAAATTCATCTTACGAACAGGAGCTAAAAGATAATGGTATTGAAAATTATATAACCGTGCCAACTCCAGAACTTCTAAATACTGTTGCCGATGGAAAAGCCGATTATACGATTGTTAGTTTTTCAATACACTCATTACCAGAGTATCCAAACCTTGAGGCAAAATTTATTCTTGGAGAATTGCAAGAAACTGGTTGGGCAATAAAAAAGAATCAGCCAAAATTGAGGCAGAAAATATTGGAGTTTTTCGAGTATGCCGAAAATTATGATATTTTTGATACGCATTTCAAAAATCAGACAGGAATGCCGTTTAAAGCGGCCGAAAATTATCTTACTGCACTTCACCAAACTTATAATATTGGTGTTTTTCCGTTCGTATTTTATGGATCGGAAGAAGGTTTGCCACAGGAAGACGTTCTTTCTGTGTATCAGGATAATGAAGGCTATATCTGGTTTGGAACTTATGCAGGAGCAGTTAAGTTTAATGGCAGAGATATGCAAAATTACAACATGGAAAGTGGAATGGTTAGTAATGAAGTCTTTGATATTAAACAAGATACATTAAATAATTTTTATTTTGCAACCCTTTCGGGGATTTCTATTTTAAAAGATAATAAATTTACAACTATATTTGAAAATATGGCTTTTAAACATATTTTTATTGATGCTCAAAATAATAAATGGTTTTATGGAAATAATGGTATTTGGATTTTAACAGCCGAAGGAGAGAAAAAACAATTATCAAACAAAATTAAAGCTCTACCGCTAAATATCAATTCTATAATGCAAGATAAAAAACAGGAATACACATTTATTGCGGCAAGTGAGGGATTGTATATTTTAAACCAAGACAATAGTTTACAAAAAATAAGCAACGAAGATTGTTATTATGTCTTTTTAGACGAAGATGAAAAACTGTGGATATCATCTAAAAGTGGTCTTTACTACGGAAATATTGACGATTTTACTGTTCAAAAATTTGGCGAAAGAATTAACAAACAAATAAATATTGGAGACGATGTTATCAATAATGTTTATCAAACAGAAGACGGAGCTATTTGGCTTATTTCCAATTTTAAGGCATATCAATTATTTACACTAAAACAAAAACCTATAATTTTTGATAAAAAAATAGGACTTTCGGGAGAACGAATCTTATCTTTCTTTGTTGATAATGAAGACAACTACTGGTTTGGGTTTTCTGGTGGTGTGCAAAAGCTAACAAATAAAAGTTTGAGAATTATTCATCCTAAAATTTTTAATAACAAAGTAAATTCAATAATCCACGACAATAATAATAATATGTGGTTTGCTTTTAGCAACAATATTTTTACTCTGCAAGACACGGTTAAAAATATTAGTAATCTTTTTAATAAAGAAAACAGACCATATTCGCTTGCAAAAAATAAGAAAGATGAGATTGTAGTTGCTACAACTACTGGACTTTTTATTATCAATGAAAGATTAAAAATTTTAAAAGAAAATTATTTTGAAAAAGAAATTCCTCACATAGAAAACGTATTTGTTGCTTCCGATGGAAAAATATTTATTCTAACAGGTTCGGCTGGAATGGTATATTATTTTGAAAATTTTGATGCAGAGCCAAAAATCATAAAAAACACATTAACTGCTCTAATTTACCAACTTACAGAGTTTGACGGAATGATAGTTGGAGGTAACAGCACAGGAATTGTATTTTTTGACGGTGAAAAATTTAAAATCCTTCAAAATTTAGAAAACACCGTTTGGTCGTTGTCCGAAATAGACGACCAACTCTACGTAGGAACGGAAAATGGTCTTGGAATTTATGATCAGGGCGAATTTGAAATGATAGAAATTGAGGATATGCCAAATAGTAATATAAATGCAATACGACAAGCTGTAAATAAGGATTATATATGGCTTGGCACAAATAAAGGACTCTGCTATCTTGAGAAAAAAGAAAATAAGATAGAATTTTTTATAGACTCCAAAGATGGTTTGCCAAGTAATGAAATAGCAATTAATGGTGTTCACTTGGACGGCAAGGGATTACTATGGATAGGAACTCTGCATGGCATTGCTACATTTGATATTAAGAAAAATAAGATAATGAAATATGCTCCCGATTGTAGCGTTGAATTTATTACACTTAATGGTGAAAAGGTGGAAACTTTGGGCAAAAAGTTACGATATTTTGAAAATAATATTGTTTTTGAACTTACAGGGCTTTCATTTATCAACGAAAAATCTATTGAATATGATTATTTATTGCGTGGACTTAGTGAGAGTTACGGCGAATATGAAGGAAATTCCTATAAAGCAATCTTTCAAAATTTGCCAGCAGAAAAATACGAATTTATTTACAGAACCAAAGGTAAAGATGGTATTTGGAGTTATTATAAGAGTTTAAAATTTGAAATAACAAAACCTTTTTGGGCAAGATTATGGTTTATTATTTTAATAATAATACTTGTAGGAGGCTCATTTTTTGGTATATTTAAGTGGAGGGAGAGATTACTGAAAAAACGAAACGAACAACTTGAAGAAACAATTCTCGAAAGAACATCGGAAATAAGGCAACAAAAAGCTAATATTGAAGAAAAAAATGCAGAATTAGAACAACAGCAAGAAGAAATTATTTCGCAGAAAGATGAATTATTAATGCAAAAAAATGTTGCTGAAAAACAAAGAGACGAAATATCTGAGCAACAGGAAGATATTTTAGACAGTATTTATTATGCAAAGCGAATACAGACAGCTCTTTTGCCTCCAGACGAACATTTGGACAAAATATTACCAGAGTACTTTATTTTATACAAACCGAGAGATATTGTTTCGGGAGACTTCTATTGGTTCAGACAGTTTGGCGAAAGTGTAGTTATTGTGGCTGCCGATTGCACAGGGCACGGAGTTCCGGGAGCATTTATGAGCATGCTTGGTTCGGCATTATTAAGTGAAATTACACTAAAACACGAACATGATTTGGATTCTGGTATAATATTGAATGACCTTAGAGATATGATTATCAAATCGTTGCATCAAACAGGGAAAGTAGAAGAAGCAAAAGATGGTATGGACTTGGCAATAACAATTCTTAATCATAAAGAAATGACTTTGCAATTTTCGGGAGCGTTCAATCCGCTGTATCTTATTAGAGAAGGCTCTGACGAAATTACAGAATACCGAGCCGACAGAATGCCAATTGGTATTTTTGATATTGTAAACAAAAATTTCACACGCCACGACGTGGAAATAATAAAAGGAGACTCTCTTTATACCTTCTCCGATGGTTATTCTTCTCAATTTGGAGGAAAGAAAGGTAAAAAATTCAAAAGCTCGAGGCTTAAAAAGCTTATTTTAAGTGTTCAAGAGAAATCTATGAAGGAGCAACACGAAATGTTTGACACCACAATAGAAAACTGGATGGGCGTTAAATATGACCAAATTGATGATGTGCTTCTTATTGGAATGAAAGTGTAAAATACAGATTTTCAGGTTACAAGTTCATACTCAAATAAAAAACATGAAAAAACATGAAAATTCTATAAAAGAAGCTGTAAATGAATTATTTATAGTTGTTAAAAGAATACAAAAAGGAAAAAAACATGTAGATTTTATGATAGAATCTGAAAATGATGGTATAGATAGATATTGTTCAACGCCATTAGAAAAAGAATTTGTAAAAGCAACACGAAAAATATTGAAACTTATTAATGAAGACAGAGACGTTTTAACTTTTTCAATTTATAAACAAATAATAGAAGCATTTGATAATTCATATAAAGCAAGGGGCAGTTTTAGAGGAAGAACACCTGCGTATGGTGGTGATTGGCAAGATATTGAATCACCTGTTGAGTGGGAATGCAACGCAATTAGTTATGACCTGAAAAGAATTGCAAAAAAATGAAAGAGGAAAAACATCAAGAATTGGCACTGGTCCAGTTTAATTATTTTGGTTTTAAGCCGTAATTCTGAGATAAAATAATTCTTCAAAAGAAAAACCGTTATCTACTATTCCGAGTTCTACTGCTGGTATTTCTTTGGTTGTAAAATGTTTATCTGCAAAATTATGTTTTATCCAGATCAAGTCTTTGTTGTAATTCAATATCTTCGCCAAAATTAGAAATTGTTTTGAATTTTCATGAATATTAATAGTCTTATTTTCTTGCAATTAAGCCTATTGTCAAAATTTCTATCAAATGTGTATTAGAATTAAAAAAAGCTAATGGATTTTGATTGTTCTTTTTTAATATTTTGTAACTACACAGCCAGTATCAAAAAAAAGATAAAAAATTAAAAAAAA
>JAOZQN010000575.1 GCA_029932195.1 Bacteroidales bacterium
ACTTTTTTTTATCCTGATTTTAACATACTTACAGTCAAAATGAGAACTGCTGTATTTATTATACCATTTGATGGATTTGGATAAATTGAAATGCAAGAAATGTTATTTGCAATACCTGATGTTGCATTTACTGTCAATACAGCTCCATTACTTGTAATATTTCCACAATCATTTGACACTTCACAAACATAAGTTCCTGCATCTGATACTGCAACTGATGAAATTTGATAGGTTGATGAACTTGCTCCTGAAATATTGCTACCGTTCTTTTTCCATTGATACGAATTTGCATCATTTGCTACAACAGAAAAACTAACATAACTTCCTTCATCTACTGTTTGGCTTTGCGGGTGTGAAGTTATTGATGGTGTTTCTAATTTTGTTATTGTAACATTATCATAATCAGAGCCACAATCATTTTCTGCTGTCCATGTAAAAATACTCACGCCGTTTGGAATATTGTATGCAGTTGCATTATTATCATGAATATCACTAAAACTCACCCCTGATGCTTGTGTTGTCCATGTCCCAACAGCATCAGTTGCCTCCGAAGCACTAAAAGTATAAGAATTATTGCAAATAGAGTTATCGTTGCCTGCATTTACATCAGTAGGGGTAGTTAAAACAGTTGGATAACATTGCGTTTGTATCCATTCATCATAATTATTTGAATTTGCAACATATACGCTCAACGCTTCCTGTCCAGGTTCAAAATTTTCATATACAGTAATTGATTTGCTCGTAGTATAAATGATTTCTTCTCCCCAATTTATATTCACATAGTATTCACTTGCATCTCCTTCCCAACTTATAGTATATGAATGTCCGCCTTCACAGGCATCAAAATATAAATCTGGAAATTCTTGTGTAAAATACAAATATTTAGTTTGCGAAAAAATTGATAAACTAATGAGCATTATAAATGAAATAAGAAATATTTTTTTCATGTCTTATAGTTTTATGCACTCTTTTATATGACTAAAAGAGTGTCAATTAATATTATTTTTGAATTTTAATTTCCATTTCGGTAGTATAGTTAAAACCACCTGTTCCTGAGTATTGAGCAGATTTTACAATTTTGATAAAACCATATTTGCCGTGTGCATTTTTAAAAAAAATCAGTTGCGGTGTTGTGCAATCTATACTACTTGCTGATGGCTCTCCTCCTTGTTTGTCGGTTGTAAAATATGAGTCGTCAATATTTTCCCAGTCCGATAACGAAGTTCCTGCTGACATAAACTTTGCACTTGTTTTTGTTCCCCAAGTTTCCGTTAAATTCGGGTGTGCATCAACAGCCCAAAGATAATGTTTGCTTTGAAAGTAAAAACCAAAATCAATGTTCGATGCGTTACTAACTGCGTTTGTTTCTGCAACTGCTTCACCATCTGTTGTATTTACAAAACTTGCATACGATGACGTTGCTTCAGTGCCAAGTGTAATGCCTGTGTATGATGAATAAGTATGTTCACCTACGCCACTTGCTTCTGTGTCTTCTGTCAGTTTTTCACAACTAGCTACTCCTAACAGCATAATTGCTGTAATTAATAAATAAAAACTTTTTTTTAACATAACTTTAATAATTTTTAATGATTAATAAAAAAAGGTGTATCGTTTTACTTTACAGCAAAGCGACCAAACTTTTTGAAAGTAAAACAAACACACCCGAAATTTTCGTAAATATTGTTTTGGTCTTTCTGCTGTAATCTGAACCGGTTTCAAATTTCAATAATGCAAATAAAAGAATGTTTTTTTTATAAAAAAAGACAAAGTATTCCTGATTAAGCAATCGGGAATACTTTGTTTTATAACAAGTTGAGTGTTTGTGGAATTGGGAATTAAGATTTTTGGCGTAAAATTCTTTTTCTGTAATCGGTAGGTGAAAAACCAGTAATTTTTTTAAATGAATTGTAAAAAGTTGTTGTAGATTTGAAACCAACTTTTGAATATAGTGTTTTTATTTGGATATTGTTTTGTGGTTCGGATAAAATTTTTCGGGCATCATTTACTCTGTATAAGTTTACAAAATTATTAAAATGTTCTCCCGAAAATTCACTTATAATTTGAGAAATATATGTTTTATTAGAGTTCGTTTTTTCGGTAAGTTTACTTATTGACAAAAGAGGGTCGAGATAAATTTGTTCCTTCTCAAGAAGTTCGGTTATTGTATCCCAAATTTGTTGTTTCTTATCATCGTTCAATTTTGATGTCTGATATTTTTTTGTTTTTTCTGGCTTATTTTCAGTTTTTATCTGTTTTATTTCACTTTCTAATTTTAGTTTTTTATCTATTGATAATTTTTGGTCTATTATAATTTGTTGGTTTTGTTTAAATAATATATCGAATGCTATCTTTATCTGTTTTATTTCACTTTCTAATTTTAGTTTTTGGTCTTCTGACAGTTTTTGTTGTATTACTGTTTGTTGATTTTGTTTAAAAAGAATATTAAATGCTCGCTTTTTATTTAGCCAAAAATACAATATCAATGAAGCTAATAATAAAACAATAATTATTACTGCTATTGTGGAATTAATTTTTAGTTTTTGTTTTGAAATTGTAAGAGTTTGAATTTCTATTTGTTGTTCTTTTTTTTCGGTTTCATATTTGGTTGTAAGTTCGTTTATTATTGTTTCTTTTTCTGAGTTATAAATACTGTCCCTCAAATTTTTAGTAATTAATAAGTATTCGTAAGCTTCTTTGTAGTTTTCTAAATAATAAGAAAGATTTGATAAACTTTCATAAGTTTCCCCCATTCCACCTTTTGTTCCAATTTTTTTTCTTAATTCTAAACTTTCAAAGTAATATTTGTATGAATTTTCATAGTCTTCTTTTTTTTCATAAATATTTGCAATTTCATGCAAACAATTTGCTGTGTTTAAATCGTAACTAATTTTTTGAGAAATTTCAAGACCGTCAAATAAATTTTTAAATGCAAGTTCATACTGTTCTTGCTTGTTATAAATAACCCCAATACTATATAATGCTATTGCACTATATGGAATAGCATTTAATTCATTAAATATTTCAAGGCTATTTTTAAAGTTGATAAGTGCTTTATCATTTTCATCAATACGAGCATATATTATTCCTAAATTAGCATTTGAAATAGCTATTTTCATTTTATCATTTAACATTGTTACAATTTCTAATGCTTTTATATGATATTCAATAGCTTTATCATAATTATTTCGGCTTTCTTGAATTAGTGCAATCCCACCTAACATAATGTAGATAGATTGCTTATTGTCTATTATTTCTGCTATTTCTAAACCTTCAAATAAATCAATCATAGCTTTATCATCATCTCCTTTCTCTCTGTAAATGTTGGCTCTGATATTAAGAATATCTACAATTAAATCGTTTTTCTTATTTTTAGTTAAGTCGTAAGCTGTATTTATATAAATTAAAGCTGTATCAAGATTGCTTAACAAATAATATGTATTTGCTATATCACAATTTAGTATAGATATATCTTCTTTTAAATCAAGCTCTTCATAAGCTTTTAAGCTCTTTTTATAATATTTAAGTGCACTGTAATAATCAGATTGGTCTTTAAGAATAGCTCCAATATTGGCTTGATTAATTGCTATTCCTTTTCTGAAATTTAATTTTTCACTCAATTTAATTGCTTCATTAGCAATTATTATTGAAGTATCTGGATTAATATTTCTAAACTCCCAAGATAGGTCATTTAGTATATTGATTTTATTTGTATCTTCCGTATGATTTGTTAATAAATTTTGTAAACTATCTATTTTTTGATTTTGAGAAAAAATTAATGTTGTATAAAAAAGAGATATGATTATCAATGTAATTTTTGTTTTCATTTTTTGGTTTCTTAGTTTTGCTTAACGGTAACTGCTTGGTGGCGGTGGTTTTGTGGTATTTTTAGGTGTGCGAAGCA
>JAOZQN010000576.1 GCA_029932195.1 Bacteroidales bacterium
ATTATATACGTAATAATCAATTAATTATAAACTCCGAAACTTCAGTTATTAATAAGCTTAATGTATTTATTACATATAAAATTCACCTTTTTATTACTGGACTTATATTTAACGCAAAATAATCCTTCGCATTCAATATCATAACCTTTTTCTGTTTTTCCTATTAATCTGTAATAATTAAGTCCCTGCACGCTTTCATAAAAGTTTGCATCTTCAAAAAATGATTCAATATACAACACTCCATCATTTTGAAATACCAATGCAAAAGGTATATTACATTGCTTATCTCCAAATTCTACATATCCACTTATAATTGTATATACGTGTTTCATTTTTTCAATTAACTTTATTATTTTGTCAATTTACTATTAGAGTTTTTCTTATTCAAAATAATTAAATTCATTCACAAGTAAATTGTAAATTTCGTCTTTAACTTTGTTTGTGAGTTCCGAAATTTCGTTGAATAAATCTAAAATATCTGCGAGATTTTCGTTTTCTGCATATTTTTTTATCTGAATTAGTCCAGAATTTGGAGTTAGAAAATCTTTATAATCAAAATATTTAAAATATGGTTCGTCTTGTAAACCAACATCATATAAAAATTGTGATTTGCAATATTCAAAATTCCAAGTTTTGTATAATTCCTTAATTTTATTTACCAGTTCGTAGGCAATTCCGTGTTCTTCTGTAATTTTATCGTCGAGGTTTGTGTGCCAAAAAGCCTCTCTATTTGAAGGACATAGAGGATTATCCACAAAAATTTCAGGAGTATTTTCTACGGGATTATTTGCCTCAAATTTTGTAACCACGCATCTATTTTCCGAAAGGGCAAAAGCAAAACAAAGAGCATAGTAATATGCTGATAATCTTGGTTTTATCTGTGGTTGCCAAATATCGTATTGGTTTGCCCAAAGTGGATATTTTCCATTCATGGCTTTTGATATTGCAAACCATGAAAAAGTTGCTCTTGCACTCGAAAAATTGTAGGCACAATATGCGTATTTATCTTGAGCACTTGATTGTATTTTTGAAAAATTAATTCCAATAAAAGTTGGTAACAATTGCAGCCAAACTCGGTCTGGCTTGTTAGTCATGCGATTACAAGTGTCTTGATTTATTCGGCAAGGAGTATTATTGTCCATAAATCCGACAAAATTTCCTTCGGATGAACCACATTTTCTTCGCAACTCAAAATGTCTTTTTTTATCTTTTAATGGAAAACCGCTTATTAATTTATTATAATCTTTTTCTTTTTTTGCTGTGCTAAAATCGTATCTTGGCTGACGTATTTTTTTATCTCGTCTTTTTAATTTTGGTAAAAGTTCTCTGATGTCTCCTCTGCTATTGTCCAATTTTATTGGCTTTGTTTCCAAAAAATCATCAAAATTTGAATTAAATTGTGCGTCAGTTAAAATATCCCAATCTATTCTTAGCTCGTGTTCTTTTAATTTTGTAAAATCATAAATTTTTATATGATTCTCTCTTTTTTCATTAAAATCGTATTTCCAAATTGTGAATGCAAGAGGCCACCTTCCTTTGAGTTTAAAAAATTCGTTGCTCGTTACCACAAAACCGTTTTGATATTCAAAATGTTTGTCCCAAATTTTGCGGAAGTCGGAAAAAGTAGGACGTGGAATAAGCCAAGAAGTTGGTGTAAAAATTAAAACAATACCTTTACTTGAAGATTTATTAGATGTTTTTTTATCAATAATTTCAGAAATATTTAAAATTTGCCCAAGAAAAGCCAAGTATCGTTCCCGACCTGCATCTTTTCCTGTAATTTTTAAAATATTTTTATCAATTCCGTAGTTTGCCTCTGCTTTTTCTGATTTTTCTACTCTTTGGTCGGTATTTTTATATGGCGGATTTAATAAAAATGCAATCGGTTTATCTAATTTTAGATTTTTATGATTAAATTCCTCCTCAATTTCTTTGATATAATCAGAGGCAGAAATATCAATAAAATTAAGCCCTTCGTTTTTGCTTGTTCGTGGAATTATCGTAAAACCAGATTCCAAATGATACGGGTCTATTCGCATACGACGCTCAATTGTTTTGAGTAAATCGGGTTGAAGTTCGGAAATTATTTTGTGTTTTAGCTCGCCTTTCCAACTAGCAATCAGGTTTCCTGAACCTCCTGCGGGGTCAAAAACAATGTGATTTTGTCCTATTTTTTCGGTCAAATTTTTGCTTGCAAAACGCATCGCAAATTTGCTCAAATTATCATTTGTAAAAAATATGCCGTGCTGTTTTACATATTCAGGGTCAATTATTGCGATAACCTCATCAAATCTGCCAAAATAATAATCAGCAGAAAGTCCAGAACCTTCATTGGTGAAAATATAATGAGTTTCAATATACTTTTTTATCCGCTCAAAATTTTTATTTTCAACATAAATTGGCTCACTAAACTTTTTGCCTTTGAAACCAATTACTCTTATTGTATTATCTTGATATTCAGTTGTTGCGACTGTGCTGGTAATATCCCAATAGGCAACTATCGAGTAAAAACAATGAACTGCGTCCATCGGTGCTTCAAAAAACTGCTTGAAATATTCTATTGATTGTATAAAATTATGAGTATTTATTTGAATACGGTCGGAATTTATATTTTTGAGAATATTAAAAATTTCGTGAATTTCGTATTCTATACTTTTTGCTCCTTTGTCTTTTTCTGTAAAAAAATTAAGGTCTAAACTCTTAGGGTCAAGCCAATAAACTGCAGATTTCTGAATTTCAGATTTATCTTTATTTGAAGTTTCTTTTGCGTTTAATTTTCCTATTTTATTAGGAGCAATATTTGCTTTTGACTTATGTGCCTTAATTACAGCAAATTCTGGGATTTGATTTACTTTCCAAATTCCTACAAATTTATGTGCAACAACAATAACGGTAGAATATGCAAGTCCAAACTTTTTGTGATAATGAAGTGCTTGATAAAAACCTGTAAGCCAGTCATTAAAATTAGTTTTTGCTTCAATAATTAAAGTTCCTTCTACATAAACATCTGCATTGCCTGCGTCAGATTCTATCTTAAATTTATCTTTATAAAGCTTCTTAAAAAGCGGATACAACAGAGGACGTTTTGCGTCTTCGTTGCGGTCGCTTTTTATGTAGTCTTTAAATTGCTTTAATTCAGAGTGGTATGTTGGCATAAGTAGATTTTTAATTTACGACTTTTGATTTCATAAATATTTTTTTTTCAAAATTTTTCAAAAAAATCTTTTTCTTTTAATATTAATTTATCATAATTATTCTCTGTGTTGTCAAATATTCTAACTTTATTATGTTCATGAAAATTAACAAGAAATTTAAAACAAAATTTAGTAAGTTGTTTCAGATTTTTGTCAAAGACAGCGTATTTGTTTATTTTAGAATTTTTAATTTGAAAATATTTTCCAGAGTCAAATGTAACTGTTTCTATATCTACAGGAAAATTCAAAAAAAACTCTTGGTTTAAATTTTTAATAATTCCATATTTATCACCTTGTTTAAAAACAATAAAATTATATAAAAACTCAACATATACCTTATCCCAAATAAATTCTCTTAAATGGTCTGTTTCAGGAATATATAATGAATATTTATTTTCAAAATTTTGAATAATAAAATATACAATAGTTGTGTGCATATAATTTACATCTTCGTATGCAATAATATTTTTATACTCACAAGGAATAATTTCTTTTAAATTTCTTTCTATTATTCCATATTTTTCATTTTTAATTACAATTCTATAACCAAAAACACAGCCGTTTATTTGTCCCTTTTCTGTTCCATGATACTTATCCTCTAGTCCTATAATATAATCGTAGTAAGGTTTAAGTTTTATTTCTCCATCTAAATTTTGGCTACCCACTTAAAGTTGGACAGCAATTAATTATAAATTGTTAAAAATA
>JAOZQN010000577.1 GCA_029932195.1 Bacteroidales bacterium
AATATAAAAATAATTTAAAATAAATTTGGTTTTTAACACAGTATCTAATTCACTACAGTATAATACAAAAAAAACAAGCCGCCGAAATAAAATCTCGCACAGCTTGTTTGTTCCCCCTAAATTAAATTTATGTTTTTTTTTAATCTCCAATTATAAACCATTCTGTTCCATCACATTGGATAATTAATTTGTCGTATTGATTGCTCAAAGTTTGAGTTGTTGCACCGTCAATTGTTTCGGCTGAATTACCGTCAATAATAACGTCATCGCTTTCGGCATCAGTATTTTTAATAATAAGAATACGGTTTGTGCTTGACGCTGCGGTGGGAAGCGTAATAGTTGTGCTGGCATCGGAGCTATTACTTGCTTTTATTGTATATAGACCGTCGCTTGTTGTTACTGTATAATCTGCTGTTTTTTCATCAATAGGAACTAATATACTGGCATTTATTTGAAATTTATCATTATCAAACTCGCCGTAAATAAGTGGTGTTGCAGAGTTTGAATTTTCAATATAAAGTTTGTTTGCTCCAAAATCATTATATCCAGCTTTATTTCCTATCATTACAGAACCTTCTTTTATGTTGTATCCTGCCTGATAGCCGATTGCGACTGTTTCTGTTGTAGCATTTCTTCCGGCAGATGCACCCAAACAGACGTTGTAATAGCCACTTACGCTAAAACCAGAACCTCCACCAATTAATACATTATAACTTTTAGTATGAACACCAATGTTTGCACCTGCATAGCGACCAATTACAACATTTTGAATACCTCCTTGTTGACTCCAATCGGCATTATGACCTATTGAAACATTACCATATCCCGTAGTAATATTTTTTCCTGCTTGATATCCAATAGCAATATTTTGACCTGATGCTCCGGTATGCGAAAATAAAGCTTCGTCTCCAATTGCAATATTATAATCTCCGTTTGTAAGCGAGCTGAGAGCATTCATTCCAATTCCAATATTGTTAGTTCCTCCTGAATTTGTTAAATTACCGGCATCTTTGCCCAAAAAAACATTGTCTGTTCCAAAATTATGAAGAAAACGATTTCCATCAACAAAAAAAATACCAGTAGTAGCTGTTGTTGTAGGCATTCTAAAATTACCTGTTATTTGCAATTGTTCGTTTGGTGATGAAATTCCTATTCCTACCTTATCGTTTCCAAAAGTTAAATATGTATAACCATTTCCTTCGTTTCTTGTCCACAAACCACTTCCGCCACTTGCAGATGAAAAATTAATCCACTCTGAACCGTCCCAATAATACAAACCATGCGGTTCTGTTCCTGTTTCATTATAAATCATTAAACCTTCTGCTGGAGAAGTAATTGGTGAAGCTGTGCTTGCGTCATCTAAATCTATTCTGGGAATTAACAAACCCTTATCGCCAGCTGTTGTGTTTATATCAAGAATAGCAGAGTTTTCTGGTGCTGTTCCATCATCGTTTATAGCTACGTTTTGAGAGTAGGTTATATTTGTTAATAAAATTATTGAGACAAATATTAAAGAGAGTTTTTTTAGTGTTTTCATAATTTTAGGTGGATTTTTAAATTAATGCTTTACTGCCAAACATTGTGATATTTGTATATAAAAATAGGTTTACAGTCAAATATTGTGATAAAATAACAAATTGCATCTTAAATGCCGTAGGCATGTTATTTATGTAGCCCACGATGTAAATCGTGGGTCATAATATTTTTTCATAATTTTAGGTGAATTTTAAAATAAATTATTCAATTATTAGTTTCTTTGTTGTATTTATATTACTTCCAATTAGTTGGATATAATATATTCCTTTTAGCATATTTGTTAATTCTATATTGTGTTTATTATTTGTTTCCGATGATAAATTTATTTCTGTATAAACTAATTTGCCTGTCGGATTATAAATATTAATAGTTGTCATTTCTAAATATTCCGAATTTATTTCAAGAACAAATTTTCCTGAACTTGGGTTTGGATAAATATTTATACTATTATTGTTTGAATATTTATCTATATTTGTTGTTAGAACAGATAAAACAGCAGAGTTTGAAATTAGTATTTCACCACAATCTCCCGAAACTATACATTTATATATTCCTTCGTTGTTGGTTGTTGCTGACGAAATAGTTAGATTTTTTGTTGTAACTCCACTAATATTTCCTCCGTTAGTTAAATCTTCGCTGTTTTTTTGCCACTGATATGTTAAATTTGTTCCGATAGAAGTAAGGCTAAAATATATATCTTCACCTAAGTCTGCTTCTTGAGAAATTGGTTGAGAAATTATTTCGGTAAGTTGTCCGCCAATAGTTAAAGTAGCTGTTTCGCTTGTTATACTACCTTCATTATTTGTGGCAATGCAACGATACAAATAACCGTCCATATCAAAAGTAGCTTCCGATATTAGGAGAGTATGGGTTGTGGCATTAGAATAAACAGCATTATTTGTAATATCAATAAATCCGTTTCCGTCATCAACTTGCCATTGATAGCTGTCGGTTGCAAGGGAAGAAATGCTAAACAAAGTATTTTCGGTTTCACAAATTTCTACATCAATCGGATTTTCTTGTATAGAAGGTAGTGGTTGTGGTCCAAAAACAAATAACGATCCTTTTCCTCCATGATTAGCATCGTAAGGAGCTCCAATAAAAACGTAATCGCCGTATGACTCCAAGCAATGTCCAAAAGCTGTTAATTCTTGGTTTGGATCGGGGTGATAAAGAAGGTCTGTTTCTTCCCATGTTTCTCCATTTTTAGAATAAACAAAAACCCAACCCGAATTAACATAATAAACTCCTTGAACAAAAATATTATCGTTAGAAACCGCAACTTTTATTCCATAATAACCAGATGGTAAGCTACTTTCGAGAGTTTGTGTTTGTGTCATATCTTCCCAGTCTCCAGTAGGTTTTTCAAAAACGTAGGTCGCTCCATCATTACTATTGTGAAAATGGTCGCTACAAACAATGTAGTTTTCTGTCATTGCTATTTCAGTTCCAAAATAACCAGTTACAGTTGCATCCTCTGGCGAAAGTATAGCTATTTCCTCAAAAGTGCCTGCATTGTTGTAATAAACATAAACTTTATCTAAATTGGGAGCACTTATAGCAATATAATCTCCTTATGTTGCAAGCGAGTGTCCAAATTTTCCGCTTTTTGTTATTGTAGTATTATGTTCCCAAGTTCCTGAATTATTATAATATATTTCAACATTACTTTTGTTAAAACTACTTACAAACAAATAATCGCCTACAACAGCTAATTGAGAACCAAAATTAGAATCATTAAAAGGATTTTCGGGAGTAATAAATTGTGTTTGTTCCCATGTGCCGTCAACGTTTTGATAGATATAAACAGCTCCAATATCTTCATATTCATAATTATCGTAATTAATATCTCCAGCAAAAGCAAAATCGCTGGATATAGCCACAGCGTTTCCATGTTGTCCAAAACTTGATGGGTTTGGGGAAAATTCCTGTTGCATATTTTGCCAAACCCCTCCGTTGTTGTATAAAAACTCTACTCCTTGATACCAAGGTCCTGAAATTGCCCAGTTTCCAGAAACCGCAATTGAACGTGAAACACCATACAGTGTTTGAATTGAATCTGGTTGTGCAAATAATGATGATAATATGCACAATGTTAAAATTAATGTTATTGATATTTTTTTCATAATTTTATATATTTTAAGAAAATGTTAAGTTTTAAATATGATTGGTTGTTGTTGGTTGTTGGTTGTTGGTTGTTGGTTGTTGGTTTCGCAAAGCGAAAAAGATTAGAGTGTGTAACATCTCATGGGCTATTGGCTTATTTTTTATCGCTTTGCGAAGCCAAAAGCCAACTGCCAAAATCTAAAAGCCAATTGCAAACTGCCAAAATCTAAAAGCCAATTGC
>JAOZQN010000070.1 GCA_029932195.1 Bacteroidales bacterium
CTCAAACTTTAATAATTTTGAAAGCCTTGATTTTTGAGTTTTTAGGAGTGCCCTGAACTAAAAAGTAAAATACTCTAAAAAAAGCAAATGTAAATCAAAAAAAGTGTTAAAAAGAAATAATTTATCACAAAATTTTAGGATTCTTATTAAACTTAAAAAAATAGTTTGTATTTTTAAACATATTTATTACAAAATTCTTTTTAAAATCATTTTTTTTTATACTTTTGTGAGTTACTTTTTTAGAATATTAAAATGAAATATATAGAATACAGAAAGGCATCAATTAGGCATTTAAAAACGTGTTATTTTTTAATTGATAAAATAAAAAAAGACAATAAATTGCCAAGTTCTGAAAAAAACTTAATAATTATTAATATTTATTATCTTGCAGGCTATGCGATAGAGTCAATTATTAACTATGGAATATATGATTATATTGGATTTGATAAAAAAAAATCTGTAAAAGAATTAAAACAAAATACAGATTATACTAAAAATTATGATGTTTGCTTTTATAGAGGAAATACTAACAGTAGATTTATATTGCAGAATCATGATTTTCAGAATAATAAAGATTTTTTTGCACGTCATAATATATCAGGAATTAGTAATATTCCCTTTATTGGATATGAACCAGATGATGTGAAAATAAAAAACTTTTTTTATAATTGGGACACAGAATTAAGATATACTACTGAAATAAAAAAAGATAAAAAAAAGAAAAAAGAAATAAACGTAGAAAAAATACTTTTGTCTGATGTGGAAAAATTTGTAGATATTGCTTTCAGAATTTATATGGGAGTAATTCAAATAATAACAAAATAATTGAAAATATGCTTAAAGTAATAAAAGAAATAAATAAAATAGAAGTTTTTTTGAAAAAAGAAAAACTGGTTAAAGATTATCATATTGCACTGAAATTAGATATGAGAGTAAATGTGCTTGTAAAAACTTCAAATATAAATACAATAGATTATTCTGAAATAGAACAAAATAATAAAATAAATATAGTAGAAATAACTCAAGAAGAAATAAATTACGACCCCTATTATAAAACAGTATTTAATAAAATAGATAAAATAGATCTAAGCCTTAGAAGACGGTTAAATAGTTTGTTACAGAAAGATATTGTTCTCCCAAAAACAAAAATTCCCGTGGTATCTTTTTATAGCTACAAAGGAGGCATGGGACGCACAACAACACTTGCAACTTTTGCCGCTTACTTTGCCAAAAAAGGAAAAAAAATAGTAATATTAGATTTTGATTTTGAAGCACCTGGATTTATGAATTATTTTGATATAAATCCAGAAAATATGGTAAAAATAAATGGTGTTGCTGAATATATTTTTGATAAAAAATTTGATGACACAGTTCATATTCAAGATTACTTATACAATGTGTCTAAACAATATACTGATACTGGCGAAATATATGTGATGCCAGCAGGTAATTTGATAGATTTAGAAATTAAAGAAAATACTAAAACTAATTTATCTCAATATTTAGAAGCATTGTCAAGATTGGATTTTAGTAATACTGAAGTAATAACCGAAGAAATTAGTAATATTTTTAATGAAATAAATGAATATATTGCTCCAGATATTATTCTTATAGATTCACGAACAGGATTTAGCGATATTTTTGGAATAACTTCGTTTGTATTATCAGATATTTCGGTTGGTTTTTTTGGAATAAACAATCAAACAATTCCGGGTTTACACTATTTTATTGATGGTGCTTATAATTTGGAAAAAGATTTTCCAATAATACTTGTGAACTCTATTATTTCAGACCAACGATTTTACGAGGAATTTAAAAAGAATATAGAAAATTATGTCTCTCAATACGATGAACTACCACAAGTAGATACTTTCCCTATTTACAGAGAACCAATTTTAGAACAAATAGGAACTTCGTTTGAATATAAAAATAATTTCATCACATTTAGCACCAATCCAAATACTTATTTTAAAAATCTGTTTGATAGTATAATAGAAAAAATAGAAATCCAAACAGAATACGGAAATATATCAGAAATAGAAGACGAAGAAAGAGAAATAAAAGACGAAATAAAACAAGAGAAAATAAATGCTTCTAATTATAAAACAAAAGAAGAAAGTTCAAAAGATAAACTACCTGAAAGTTATCACAAATATAAAGTAATAGGAAAAATAGACCTTAAAGAAATAGATAAAAAAGATAAAACATCAAGCTATAAATATGTAACTTATAGAAAAAAGATATTAGAAAATTATCAAAATAATAAGCCTAATTTATATGCCGAAGACTTAACCGAAATAAAATATAAATACGAAAAATTTTATTTTCGTAAATGTATGTATGATATTTTTAATAAAGACCGATACCTTCTAATTGGAGGAAAAGGAACAGGCAAAACATATTTATACAGAGTCTTTTTTTCAGAATCATTTATAAAAGAATTAGAAAAACGAGCAAATAAAACTAATGAAGAACACATATTTATCCACGTTGTTAGTTTAGACCGAAATAAAAGATTAGATATTGCATCTAAATTAAGAATAAAAGAAATAGAAAATCCTGATTTCTTTTTCGAACGCTTTTGGCTAATATATATTTGGAATGCAGTAACACAATCTAAAATAGTAAAAAAACTAAACATAGGAAGTCTTGATTTTAATTTTACCATAAAAAATGATACCACAACAATAAAACAATTTAAAGATATAATAAATAACGAAGAAAAAATAATTAAAATAGAGCAACAACTAAATCAAATAGATAAAAAATTAAAACAAAATAAAAATCAAAAGGTCATTGTTCTATTTGACCAACTGGATTTTGTTGTAAAACCAATATACTGGGACATAGCTATTTCGCCACTAATAAGAATGTTTCGTAACAATCCTTACGACAGGATATTACCAAAAATATTTTTGCGAAAAGACTTGTATCAAAAACTTGGTAATATTACAAATATCAGACATTTAAAAGACACTAAAAGTATTTTGTTAGAATGGAATAAAGAAGAATTATTTGCATTTTTCTTTAAAGCAATTTTTGCCGACTCAAAAAAAGAATTTCTAAAAATTTTGAAACAAACAAAAGTAACAGATATTTTAGACGAATTAGAAGAAAACATAGGAGAAGATAATCAAATTAATTTGCAAAAAAAATATTTAAAACCTTTGGTAGATGGTTTTTTTGGCAGATGGTCTAATATGCAAAAAAAAGCCAGATTTGGTGAAAACTATGATTGGTTTTACCGTAATTTAGAAAATGCAGATAAAACAATAAGCCTACGTCCATTTATAGAACTAATAAATGAAGCAGTGGATATTTGTTTACAACAAATAGAAGATAAAGAATTTGATGAGCATAAAAAATATCATCCTATTTTACCTCCGTATTTTTATGCAATACCTGAAACACGAAAAAAAGCAGTAAAAAATCATTTCGAAGACCTTGCAAGTGAAGAGGGGAACGAAGATTTAAAAAAGATATTTGATTATATAAATTATGATTATTCTCCTGACTTGAGACGAGATACTCTCAGTAGATCTGATTTTTATAATTTATTAAAAAACGTAATAGAAAAATATCCTGAACTAAAAAATACAACTATAGATGCCCTTAAAAATCTATTAATAAATAATGGAATAGTGTCTCTAAGAATAGAACAAGGAGGATACAGTTCTTATAGCTTTGCTTTGTTGTATAAATACTTTCTTGGTTTAAGAGGAAAAAAATAAAATTAATAAAAAGATAACAACCAAAATATATGTCAGAAACAAGAGATAAAATAATAAAAGTAAACATAGAGACCGAAATGAAATCGGCATACATTGATTATTCAATGTCTGTGATTGTTTCACGTGCATTACCCGATGTTAGAGACGGACTAAAACCTGTGCATCGTAGAGTTCTTTTTGGAATGCACGATCTTGGATTGGCTTCTAATAAACCGCACAAAAAATCGGCGAGAATTGTAGGGGAAGTTCTCGGTAAATATCACCCACATGGTGATGCTTCCGTATATGCCGCAATGGTGCGTATGGCACAGCCTTGGTCGCTACGATATATGCTCGTGGAAGGGCAAGGAAACTTCGGTTCTGTAGATGACGATAGCCCTGCTGCAATGCGTTATACAGAGGCACGATTTCAAAAAATAGCTCACTATATACTTCAAGATTTAGATAAAGATACGGTTGACCATCAGCTCAATTTTGACGATACTTTGAAAGAGCCAAAAGTTATGCCAACAAGAGTTCCTAATTTGCTAATTAACGGAGCATCAGGGATTGCCGTAGGTATGGCTACAAATATGGCTCCCCATAACCTTAGCGACACTATTGACGCTACAATTGCTTATATTGATAACAATGATATTGATATTGAGGAACTTATAACAATAATTAAAGCCCCCGATTTTCCTACAGGAGGAATAATTTATGGTTATCAAGGAGTTAGAGACGCTTTTTTAACAGGAAGAGGAAGGGTTGTTTTGAGAGGAAAACATCATTTAGAAGAAACTGCTTCGGGCAAACCGCAAATTATTTTCACAGAAATTCCCTATCAAGTAAATAAGGCTGCCGAAATTAAACGAATAGGGCAACTTATTATTGATAAAAAAATAGAAGGTATTGTTCATGCCAACGATGAGTCGGATAGAAAAGGTATGAGAATTGTGGTTACTCTAAAAAGAGATGCAATTCCAAATGTTGTTGTAAATAAGTTGTTTAAATACACAATGTTACAAACAAGTTTTAGCGTAAATAATATCGCACTTGTAAAAGGACGACCACAACAATTACATCTAAAAGAACTAATACAATATTTTGTAGAACATCGCCATGAAGTAATAATGAGGCGAACAAGATACGAACTTAGAAAAGCTGAAGAAAAAGCACATATCCTTGAAGGTTACTTAATTGCACTTGACCATTTAGATGAGGTTATTAAATTAATTAGAGCTTCTCAAACGCCAAATGATGCAAAAGAAGGTTTGATGGAAAGTTTCGGACTATCTGAGCTTCAGTCAAAAGCAATTTTGGAAATGCGTTTGCAGAAACTCACTGGAATGGAGAGGGACAAAATAAAAGAAGAGTATGCAAAATTAATGGAATTAATTAATTATTTGAAGCAAATATTAGAAGACCACGATTTGCAAATGAAAATAATTAAAGACGAATTAATAGAAGTAAAAGAAAAATTTGGCGACGAAAGAAGAACAGAAATAGAATATGCTGCCGAAGAATTTAATCCAGAAGATTTTTATGCAGATAAAGATGTAGTTATTTCTATCTCCAACCTTGGATACGTAAAACGCACAGACTTAACAGAATTTAGAACTCAAAAACGAGGCGGAAAAGGCTCAAAAGGAAGTAAAACAAGAGATGCAGATTTTATCAGATATTTATTTGTGGCTTCTATGCACAACACAATGATGTTTTTTACTGAAAAAGGAAAATGTTTTTGGCTAAAAGTTTACGAAATTCCAGAAGGTAGCAAAACTTCAAAAGGAAGAGCTATTCAAAATCTTCTTCAAATAGAATTGGACGACAATGTAAAAGCTTATTTGAACGTAAAAACTCTCGACGACGAGGAATTTTTGAATAACAATTATGTTATTATGGCGACTAAAAAAGGAGTTATCAAAAAAACAACACTTAAAGCATATTCCCGACCTCGCAAAAATGGTATTAATGCAATTAATATTCGTGAAAACGACCAACTGCTTAGTGCTAAACTAACTAATGGTGAAAGTTTTATTATGCTTGCAAGCAAAGAGGGTAAAATGATAAGATTCCCCGAAAATAAAGTTAGGGCAATAGGGCGAACTGGCTCTGGAGTAAAAGGTATGAATATTGCCGAAGGAAACGAAGTTATTGGAATGGTTTGTGTTGATGATGTAGAAAGTAACATAATGGTAGTTTCGGAAAATGGATATGGAAAACGCTCACGAGTAGAGGATTATAGAATTACAAATAGAGGTGGAAAAGGTGTAAAAACAATAAATATTACCGAAAAAACAGGTAGTCTTATCGCCATAAAAAATGTTACTGATGAAGACGATTTAATGATAATGAATAAATCGGGGATTACTATAAGAATAAAATTGGCAAATATTAGAGTTGCAGGACGTGCTACACAGGGCGTTAAGTTAATTAATCTTGGTAAAAACGGAGCAATAGCATCGGTTGCCAAAATACAAGGTGGCGGAGACGACGAGGAAGAAGTGGAAAATATTGAAAACGTAGAGAATATTGAAAACTCTGAAAATAATGAAAATAATGAAGTTATCAATGAAAATAATGAAGAAATTATTGATAATAATGATGAATAAATTAATTGTGAGCTATGCAAAATAATTATATAGTAAGTAGATTGACAATTTAAAATGGATAATTGACAATTAGTTTACTCTTGATTATCAAGTGTAAACCAGTCGTAAATCGTAAATTTAAAATTGTCAATCTACTTACTTAATTCGTAGTTCACAATTTAATATCTCAAAAAATGGAAAGACTATCTTTAAATATTAGTGTAAAACCGGATATACTTCTTACTTTTAATAAAAAAGAAAAGGAGTTTGGACATGAGTTAAAACTTTGGGCAGCAGTTAGTATGTATATGTTTGATAAAATAAGTTTATCTCGTGCAGCAACTCTTGCTGGTCTTCATCGTTACGATTTTGAAAAATTACTTACTAAATTAAATATTCCTATCTCTAAATTAACAAGTGAAGACGCTGAAAAAGAATTAGAATTAATTAAAAATATTTAATTTTAGGAGTTAAAATAAAAACGACATTTCTATATTTTTTAGCTCTGTATTTCAATCGTCAGTAAAATTATTCATTGTTCATTATTCATTACTTATGTTACTTATTGCAGATACAAGTCCAATAATTTCATTATTATTAATAGAAAAAATAGATTTACTTGAAGATATTTTTCCCAATTATTTGATACCAGAGGCAGTTTGGATAGAATTAAATAATCATAATGAAATATTGTCTTTTAATGATGAACTAATAAAAATATCAGATAAAGTAAGAACCGTTAAAAATTATTTTCCTTTAAGTGGTATTGATATTGGAGAAACAGAAGCTCTAATTTTATATAAAGAATTAAGTGCCGATTTATTATTAATAGATGATAAAAGAGCAAGGCAAACGGCTGAAATAATGGATATTAATTGTATTGGAACATTGGCTGTATTGTATAAAGCTAAAGAAAAAAAGATAATAAAAGAACTTCGTCCTGTTTTTAATAAGTTGTTAAAGGCTAAGCGTTTTTATTCAAAAAGTTATCTCAATTTATTTCTTGAAAAAGCAAAAGAAACTAAAATATAACTCTATAATTATTTATCAATAAACCAATAAATTTTAAATTTTATGAAAAAAGTAATTTCAGTAATTTTAATTGTATTAATGAGTAGCAGTTTTATGATGGCACAACTTAACGAGCTTCAAATAAAATCGCTAAAAAATAAAATGGCTAAAAGTGATAAGGATATTGAACATGAGAAGAAGAAAACTAAAATTGGCACCTGGTCTAAAAGGGGAGATTTATTTATAGATGTTTACGAAGTAAATACTAAATATCTTGCAGTAGGAATAACTACTTCTCAGATGCCATTTCTTGGAATAACAGAAACAAGCACATCTCCTTACTATGGAAAAGCGAATACAACAAACAGAGTGGGAGATACTTTAGTTTGGACTTATAATAATGTCGAAATAACATTTTTAGTGTCTGATAAAACAGACGAAGATGGAAATTTAGTTGCAGACGAAGATGGAAATATTATTGAAGTGGCAAATATTCAGTCTTGGAAGGATCTTAAACCTCTTGATAGAGAGGCATTAACAAAATCTTATAACGCATTTCAAAAAGCATTTGAAATGGATGCTGATGGAAAATGGGGAAATAAAAAATCTACAAAAAAAAGTATTGCAAAACTTAGAGATCTTCATCAGGGAATTGCTATTGATGCTTATTTTAAAGATGATTTAGAAACTGCCTTAAAAAACATGGAAGTAGCGATAGAATTGTATAATAAACCAAGAGAAGAAAAAACAGATACCTTTTACAATGTTGGTATGTCTAATTATTATGCAGGAATTTTTGCTTATAGCACAAAAAAATATGATAAATCCACAAAATTTTTTAACGATGCTGTAATTAATAAATATGAAATAGGAACATGTTACCAGTATTTAGCAGAATGTAATTTTGCACAAGGAGATACTGTTGCTGCACTTAATGTTTTAGAAAAAGGAGTAAATGATCACCCAAATGAAAAAAATATTATTTATGCTTTAATTGATTATTACACTCCAAAAGGCGAATACGAAAAAGCATTTGAATATATTGATAAAGCAATTATATTAGACCCTGAAAACTATATACTTTATCTTGTAAAAGCTGATGCTCAATCTAAAATTTATGATGAGTTAGATGATAAATATTACGAAAATATAGCAGTATCTGACCAACTAAAAAAAGACGCATATAAAGAACGAGATAGAAATCCCGAATTACAAAAAGAAATTCTTGATAAAAAAGCAAAAGTAGATGAAAAAACAAAAGAGTTTTTAATAAATGCAGAAGTTTATTTTGATAAATCAGTTGAAACTTTTGAGCTTGGTATAAGTAAAGCTCCTGAAAGTGCAGAAGGATATTTTTCTTTTGGTGCATTATATTATAATAAAGCTATGAGTATAAAAAAACATACAAACGATATTCCTACTTCTCAAAAAGAAAGATATAATACAGAGATAAAAAAATATGAGGATAATCTAAAGCTTGCTATGCCTCAAATGGAAAAAGCACACGAATATGATCCAAAAGATAAATACGCTTTACAAATACTTTCCTCTATTTACTTAAAACTTGGAATGTATGAGAAACAAAAAGAAGTAAAAGCAAAAATAGAAGAAATAAAAGAACTTGAAAAAAAGGAGCTTGAAAAATAAAAAAAAGCGGAACAAAATTATAATTTTGTTCCGCTTTTTTTATTTAGGAATTTTCAAACAAGGTTAAAGGCTTCCAATCATCTTTCGTGGTTGCACCCATTCTGTAAATTGCTCATCATTAAGGTATCCGAGTTCTATTGCGGCTTTTCTTAAAGTAGAATTTTCTTGATGTGCTTTTTTAGCTATTTTAGCAGCTTTTTCGTAGCCAATGTGTGTGTTTAAGGCAGTTACAAGCATAAGTGAATTTTCAAGATTTGCTTCAATTCTTTCTAAATTTGGTTCAATACCAATTGCAAGATTATCGTTGAAAGAAGCACAAGCATCTCCAATCAAACGTGCTGATTGTAAGAAGTTTGCAATCATAACAGGTTTAAAAACATTTAGTTCAAAATGTCCTTGCATACCGCCAGTTGCAATAGCCATATCGTTACCCACAACTTGCGAGCAAACCATTGTAATTGCTTCTACCTGAGTAGGGTTAACTTTTCCAGGCATAATAGAAGAACCTGGCTCGTTAGAAGGAATAATTATTTCGCCAATTCCACAACGAGGACCAGAAGCAAGCACTCTAATATCGTTTGCTATTTTCATAATGCTCACTGCCATAGTTTTTAATGCTCCCGATGCCTCTACAATTGCATCGTGTGCGGCAAGTCCTTCAAATTTATTTTCGCCAGTTATGAATGGTAATTCTGTAAAATCTGCGATTTTTTCTGCAACAAGTTTTGCGTATCCTTTTGGAGTATTAATTCCCGTTCCAACGGCAGTTCCGCCAAGTGCAAGCTCCGAAAGATGTGCAAGTGTAGTTTTTATAGATTTTAGTCCGTGGTCTAATTGCGAAACGTATCCCGAAAATTCTTGTCCAAGAGTTAGAGGAGTTGCGTCCATCCAGTGAGTTCGTCCTATTTTCACAACATCTTTGAATGCTTCAACTTTTTGAGCAAGTGTGTCTCTTAATTTTTCTATTCCAGGAATTGTAGTTTCAACAAGCATTTTATATGCAGAAATGTGCATAGCTGTTGGGAATGTATCGTTTGACGACTGTGATTTATTTACATCATCATTTGGATGGATAAAATTTTTGCCTTCGCCAAGTTTGTTGCCTTGCAAAATATGTGAGCGATTAGAAACCACTTCATTAACATTCATATTTGATTGTGTTCCAGAACCTGTTTGCCAAATAACAAGAGGAAATTGGTCGTTTAATTTTCCTGCAATAATTTCGTCGCAAACTGCCGAAATAAAATCCTTTTTATCGGTAGGAAGAACACCAAGTTCGTTATTTGTGTGTGCTGCTGCTTTTTTCAAATATCCAAAAGCTTTTATAATTTCCAAAGGCATACTTGCTGCATCGCCAATTTTAAAATTGTTGCGAGACCGTTCCGTTTGTGCACCCCAGTATTTATCTGCAGGCACTTTTACTTCGCCCATAGTGTCGTGTTCTATTCTAAATTCCATTGTTTTTTTATTTTAAAAATTAGTAAGTAAAATTTTTGTTTTAAGTGTTTCTTTTTTGATTAGCTTTTGCTTGATAATGAACTTATTATAAGACAAAATAGAGTTGCTTATATTTGCATAGCTACTTTAAAAAAAATATTTTTCAAAAATATAAATTATTTTTCAAAAAGAAAAGATGCTTTTAAGCATAAAATCATGCTAATCCAAAAATCAAGTAAATCAAGGTTTTGACTATTTTTTAATTATTTTCATTTTATATTTTGCTCCGCTTTCCACCTCCTCTCTTGTATATAAATCGTTGTGATACTGATTATTTATATACATCTCAGTTTGGTCTAAATAATGTGGACTTGCTGGTTGTCCCGAATTTCCTGTTGGGATAACTGTCTGACTTGTAGCCCAATTATCCAAAGTGAAAATATGCCTATGCGATGCACCAAAATTTATTTTGTAAAGTTCTGAAAATGAATAAGAATAAGGCGAAACCGTATGATGACTTCCACCAATGGGAGTTGGTTTGCTGTTGAGTTTGAATACTTTATTAAGAATTTTAACTTTGGACAAAGGGTGTGCTAATTCCAATTTGTGCATTGAACCCCATTTCCATTTTTCTGGATTTTTCCCGAGTTTTATTTTTAAAGAATCAATAGTTTCAAGATAGCTTTTTTGAACAATATTTTCAAAACTTTCTTTGGTATTGGTAGTTGTAATATCATCGCACCAAGAGGAATAGGTATTATCCCAAATGTAATCAAAAATTCTATTTGTCATACCTTTATTTTTACTAATTTTGAAAAAAAGTGCGTCGCCAACTTCATCTTTTACCATATTTTTAACAAAAACAGCATAAAATTCCTCAAAAATAGCGGCTTGCGGACTTTCTTTGTCCAAAATTCCGTCCCATTTTGCAAGTTCTTGAATTGTCTTTTTCACAATCTCATCATCAGTCTGAATTTTAGATACTTCAAAAATAATTTTGGGTAATATTTTTTCTACCAATTTAGATTTAAAATCTCCGTGCATGGCTTTAAAATCCTCAACCGAAAGTTTATCTTTTTCTGCCAACATTTCGTTAATTCGGTCTGTTCTATATGATTTATAAAAATAGTGAGAAATATAATAAGGATAATTATTTGGAGCAGATTTGCTATTTGCCGAAGCAATATAACCTCGTTCTGGGTTGTATTCTTGTGGTAATGAGTCAAATGGAATAAATCCTTTCCAGTCATATTCGTCGGTTTCGCCAGAGTAGATAGAAAAATGATTTCCCTTTCTAATTGGTATCCCTGCACCAATATGCAGTCCAATATTTCCTTTTTTATCGGCATAAATAAAATTCTGACTAACACAAACAAAATTTGATATTGCATTCAGAAAATCATCGTAGTTTTTTGCCTTATTTAATAAATAAACAGCTTTAAACTCGTTACTTTCTTCATTTCCAAGCCATCGCATAGAAATTGCTTGTTCTTTTACATCTTTAAAATCCGAAATTATTGGACCTCTGTGAGTAAATAAAATTTCTTTTTCATATTCCTCACCATCTTTGGTTTTTATAATTTCTTTCTGGACTTTCATATCCACCCATTCGCCATTAAATTTGTATTGATTCGGATTTTCTGGATTAATTGTTTCAAGGTAAAAATCCATGTCATCGAGCATAACATTTGTCATTCCCCAGGCAATATGCTCGTTGTGCCCAGCGATAATTGTGGGTGCTCCTGGCACAGCCAAACCAGTTACATCATACTCATTTTCAAGCACAACGTGCATTTGATACCAAGTTCCTGGAACGCTCAAAGTCAGGTGCATATCGTTTGCGAGAATAGGAAATCCAGTAGTGCTTTTCTTGCCCGAAACTGCCCAGTTATTGCTACCAAAAAAAGAAGTTACACCAAGTTCGTTAATTTTTTCGTTCATGCTAATTAGCTCCACCTCTAAATTTAGTAAATTAGTATCTGGTGTTACCGTAAAATCATACATTGGTGCATCTTCCTCAAAATCACCAATTAACGATTTGTATTGTTCTTCGTCCAATATTTCTTTTAATTGATGAATAAGAACCTCATTTTTCCAGCCAGTTCCTAAATCCCAAGCCATATAACCAATAATATTTAGGGAGTTTTGAGCAGTCCATTGTTCTGGTTTGTATTTTAAAATTCTAAATTCCAATGGAAGTTTGTTCTTAGGGTCGTTAAGATATTGATTTACACCATCTGCAAATGCTTCTAGCGATTTTTGCATTTCCTTATCGGAGTTGTCAAAAACCGTTTGCGATTTTTCGTCCATTCGCAAAGAACGGAGCATTAAATCGATGTTTACATAATCTTCGCCGAACATTTCGGAGAGTTTACCCTGTGTGGCTCTGCGGATTAAGTCCATTTGCCAAAGTCTGTCTTGTGCCATAACGTAGCCAATTGCACGATATAGGTCGGTTTCCGTTTTTGCGTAGATATGAGGAATTGCAAATTCATCTCTAAAAATTTCTACCTCGTCGTCCATTCCTGTTAATGCAATGTTCTCATTGTAGTTAGGCAAAGATTTATGCGAAAAATTATACACAAATGCAAATATTCCTCCTACGATTAAAATCAATACTGATAATGTAATTATTATTGCTTTTTTCATTTTTATTTGATTTAAAAACTTTTATAAAGTTAAAATTATTACCATTTTGTTTCGTCGTATTTTATAAGGTAACTTGTAATTTCAATATCGTTTATATTTTCTATTTGTTCTTTTATTGTATTTGGATATTTTATATCTTCGGAAATAAAAATAATGTATATTCCTTTTTGCAAACCAAGACTTTTGCAATAATATGCAAGCTGTTCTTTGCCTTTATTGAATTTTTTAAGACTGTAATAAATTTTTGTTTCAATTACAAACTCATTGTTTGCAATATTTATAATCATATCACTTTTGCCTAAGCCAGTGTCTGCTTCTCTATAAATTTTCCCTTCTAATTCGCTCATTGTTGCGGTAATATAAGTTTCAAAACTATAAATTAACGCACTCTCTTTCAGTGAACTGTAATTACCGAACTTGTCTTTTTGCATAAATGGTTTAAAACCACGTCTTTTCACATAATCTTTGTAAGTATCAATTAGTTTTTGAATTTTTATATCTCCTTTTTTTGTAAAATAATCGTCGGGAAATATAGTTCCGCTGATTTGTCTTCTCTCGCCGTTGGTGTATGGATAAAAAGCATCGTAAAGTCTTTTTTTATAAAATGGCACCCAAAAAGTTACATATCCTTTTTTGTCTTTTTTTATTAAGCCGTTTGTATGTAACAGCTTGATACTCGGTCGGTCTATTTTAAAGGGGATTTCATCTTCGGTGAAAAGTAGTCGCTCTACAAAAGGTCGTTCTTCTTTTGCTTTGTTTAAAATGTTGGCAAAATTTTTATCTATAACTTCTGTCAAATACCAGTCTTCAACTTTTAAATAATCGTTATAATTTTGTATTTCTTTTTCGGGATTATTATCAACTAATTTTTTCGCAAAACCATTTACCAAACCGGGCTGACCTGCTGTAATTTGAAAAATTTTATCTTTAACTTTTGTCTCAAATAATTGACCTGTTTCTTTTTCGTGTTGTTCAAGAAGTTCAAAAACTTCGTTGTTAGTAAAATATGGAACGTTTAAATTATCGGCAATATTAAAAGGGCTTGCATTATCGCTAACCACGCCAACAATATTAGAAACGCCAACAAGAATCACGCTTTTCAAACAATGATTTTCGCGAGAATGATAAGCATTTCGGATAGAATGCAAAAAATCGCCAAAATATTCTTCGTTTATTCCTTCTACCTCATCAATTATTAGAACACATTTATTTTTGTTCTGAGTTTGAATTATTTCAAAAACATGAGATAAATCACTTTCTTTTGTTAAATCAAGTCCCCATTTTTCTTTTAAATGCCGTGTAAAACTATACAAAAAACTTTTAAGAGAAGCATTTTTATAATTCTCAAAATTTATATGAGCAACTTTGTAGTCTTTTTTTTCTAATTCCGTAGCAAGTTGCCTGAAATATGTGCTTTTGCCTGTTTGGCGGGGTGCCCAAATTGTAAAATATCTATCTTTATTAACTAAATCTATACCTTTTGCTATTAGACTGTTACGTTTTATTGTGTAATGTTCTTTAGGAATATTGGGACCCGATGTGTTAAAATATTTCATTTTTTTATGTTGTTTTAATAATTCTCTAATTTTTTTCAAAGTCTTTGTATTAATCCATTTTTTTCTAATTCTGATGTTTTTTTATAGTTTGGCACAACCTCTTCTATCGTTTTTAGAGCTCTTACGTAATTTTCAATCGTAAATTGTAAATCTACTTATTTAGTTTCTAAACAAAAATCATCTATTCGTTTTTTGTTTGTATCAAAGTTTATTCCGAGTAAGTAGGTTTGTTTTTTGCTGTTATCGTATTTTTCGGCATATTTTTTATCTTTTATTTGCTGTATTGCTTTTTTTGCCGATTGATTGATTTTAAATTCTATGATAAAAATATTTTTATCGGTTAAAACAACGGCATCAATTCTGCCATCTATGGTCATAATTTCTGTTTCTATCTGATAACCAGTTAATTTCATTATCAAATAAAATAAAGAATGATAATATTTTTCTTTATCTTCAACAATAGTGTATGGAATATTTTTTAGAATAATATTTGTATATTTAATAAATTTATCTATTGTATTGTTGGTAAAACTGTCCGCAATTTTGAACAAAAGTGAGTCTGTTTTTTCTAATTCTCCACTTGTGAGTTCGGCAACTATGTGCTTAGAAAACGCTTCTGCTACTTCTTTGTTCGGATAATCTAATGTTATTCTGCCAGTTCTCAAATCTATTTTTTTTATAGTCAAATATCCTGTTTGAAACAGCAACGAATTAAAATGTAGTCTTTTAAAATCGTATTTATCAAGCACATGCGAAGAAATATTTGTGTTTTCAATATCAAAAGCAGTTATTTTTTTTGTTCGGATAATATCCATTAACATTGTTGGCGTTCCTGTGGCAAACCAATAATTTGCAAAAAATTGTTTGCTAAATAAATTCATTATAGAAACAGGATTATGAACCGTTGTTTTGCCGTCCCAAGAATATCCATTATACCATTTTTTTATTTCAGGCATTATATCTGCGTGAATATCTTTATATTCCTCCGCCAATTCTTTTATGTAATCTGGAAAAAATTGTTCTATTTCATTTTTTGTCCAGCCTACTATTTCCGAAAAATTTTTGTCAATAGTAATATCATTAAGATTATTTAGGTCGGAAAAAATATATATTTTACTGAATTTTGAAACTCCTGTAATAAAAAGAAATTTTATGTATTTATCTGCATCTTTTAATATGGAATAAAAATTTTTCAATATTTCACGATTTTCTTCTGCTTGCGAAATATTGTCCATGTAGTCAATAATTGGCTTATCGTATTCGTCAATAATAATTACAACTTGTTGTTTTTCAGCTAGTTTTTCAATTAATTCTTGAAATTTATACGAATAATTTTTTTGAGAAAATTTTATATTATATTTTTTCGCCGTATCGTCCAACATTATATTTATTGCTTTCTCTAATCCAAAAGTATTGTGCGAAATACTTGAAAACGACATTTTTACGACAGGATATTTTTTATTCCAATCCCATTTATCATAAATCCAAAGACCTTTAAAAAGTTCTTTATTTCCCGAAAATATTTCTTTAATAGTATTTGCAAGCAAAGATTTCCCAAATCGGCGAGGACGAGAGATAAAATAATATTTTCCACCAAGTAATAATTTATAAATATTTTCAGTTTTATCTACATAAATACAATTGTTATTTATTACTTCTGAAAACTCTTGACTTCCAAGTGAGAATTTTTGTTTCATCTATTAATAATTTATAACTTATGAAAATTAAGTAAATACATTTCTAAGTTCCTGCGGAACGTTGGAAAAGAGTTTGAGTTCTTTTATTTCTGAAAATCAGGTGTAAACTAACTTTTAACTTTATAACTTTCTACTTGATAACTAATTAGGGACTTTCAGTAAATGCTAACAGCTCTAATTATCAGTAAGTTGTATGA
>JAOZQN010000578.1 GCA_029932195.1 Bacteroidales bacterium
TATTCAACTAAAAAAATGGTGAAAATTAAATCTGAAAAAATCATCATGTAGAGTATTGAAAACTATAAATTTTTAGATTTTTATGTAAAAAAAATACAACTATTTCTCTAAAGAGAAACTAAAATATGTATATTTGCATTATTAAAAAACAGAAATTTATTTATTTATTAATCAATTGAGTGTGTAACATATAGGGGGAGTGTTACAAGTTGCAGGTTGCAAGTTTCACAAAGCGAAAGAAAAATGGTTGTTTTTTTATGAAAAAACCAAAAAATAATTAGAATAAATCATAATTTATAATCGCATTGCGAAACCTGTAACATGCAACCTGTAACCAAACTCCCCCGAGATGTTACACACTCTAATCAATTTAATTCAAAGAAACATGAGAAAGACAATTTTTACACTATTATTAGTAAGTATTTTTGGTTTGCAAATTTTTGCAAATCCAATTACAGTTGAAGAAGCACAAAAAGTAGCAAAAAATTTTTTATATGAAAATGAGTCAATAAATCAATTAGAAATAAAATTTTCTGAGGCAATTGTGGTTTTAAATTTATATTACGTTTTTAATTTAGAAAATAGAATAGGTTTTATTATTGTGTCGGCAACAGACAATTACACGCCAGTAATTGCATATTCTACCGAGAGTTATTATTCATCCGACAAACAAGCACCACAATTTGTTGGTTTGATGGAAGATTATTCAGCACAAATAGAATATACAATAAGCAACAATATAAAAGCAAACGAAACCGTAGAGCCTGCGTGGTTAAAATATAACTGTTCTGCAAAAGATTTTTCATTTGAAAAAGGAGGAAAAGATGTTGCTGCACTATTAGGTTCAATTACATGGGACCAAGGTTATGGGTGGAATACTTATTGCCCAGAAGCCTCAGGCGGACCAGGCGGAAGAGCTTATGCTGGCTGCGTTGCAACTGCACAAGGACAAGCTATGAAATATTGGAATCACCCTCCAAGAGGTATTGGATACCACAGCTATTGGACTTTTGATTATGGAACTCTTGAAGTTAATTATGCAGAGCAAACTTATAACTGGTCTGCAATTGCAGAGGGTTCTTCTACAACAGGAGCTGCTCTTTTGTTATATCATTGTGGAGTTTCTGTAGATATGCAATATGCTGCAGATGGCTCTGGAACATACACCGAACTTTGTGAAGGCTCATTAGAAAATTATTTTAGATACAAAGAAACAGCAGAATACTTAGATAAAGATGACCACACAAATGCAGAATGGATTATTATCCTAAAAGAAGAGTTAGATAACGGAAGACCAATGATTTACAGTGGACACAGTACACAATATGGACACGCTTTCAATTGCGACGGTTACAATAGTAGCGACTATTTTCACTTTAATTTTGGTTGGAGTGGTTATCAAAATGGATATTTCTCATTATCAAGTGTTAATGGTTTTAATCAAGGACAAGGGGCAATAGTTGGTATGGAACCAGATTATAACTATATTGCAGAGAACTTAGAAGCCACAGCAGATGGAAATGATGTAGTTCTTACTTGGGAAATTTTAGAGTCGGATAAAAAATCGCTTCTTGGATTTACTGTTTTTAGAGATGATACTCAAATTGGAGACATGCTCTCAGCAGGAACATTCACATACACCGACAGCGAACTTGAAAACGACACATATTCCTATTGTATAAAAACAGTTTATGCCGAAGGAACAACAAATTGCTCTGATGATGACAATGTTACCGTTGATTTTGTAGGAATAAACGATATAAATACAGATATTCAAATTTATCCAAATCCTACTACCGACCAAATAAATATTGATTTACAACAAAATCAAAAATACGAGATTCAAATTAATGATATTACAGGAAAAACGATTATTAATGAACAAGGTATAAAAACCAAGCTAACTTACGATTTGTCAAATTTAGACAAAGGAGTTTATATAATAAATATTATTTTGGAAAATAATACACTTACAGAAAAAATTGTTATTCAATAAATCTATTTTGAAAAGTAAGATTAAAAAAATAAAAGAGTAGATTTTTTCTACTCTTTTTTTATTTTCAAAAATATTTTATATTTTTATGCTTTTTAACTATTTATTTCGTTATTACTATCTATCAATAAATTGAAAATTAAAATTGTAATTTAAAAATGAAGACTAATATCCAAAAAAAATCTGCAATATTATTAATCATAATATTTAGCACAATAGTTTTAAACGCACAATCTTTAAAACATCAAAGATGGAAAATGTGGTATTCCGTTGGAGCATCAAATTTTATGGGCGATTTGGGTGGTGGAGTAGGAGAGGGTTCTCATTTTATGGGATACAAAGATATTAACCTAAAAGCCTCCAGGTATTCCTACCGATTTGGTGTTGAACGAAAAATGACCATTTCGTTGTCATTTATGCAAGAATTTGCTTTTACAAAACTCTACGGAGACGATGCTCTTACTAAAAATCCTATCCGTAATAGTAGAAATTTACATTTTAAATCTATTGTTTGGCAAACTTCCACACAAATGCGTTACTATTTTTTGAGAGAGAAAGAAGCAGGAAAACACAAATTTACAGGTTTTGGAGGAATGGAAAACCTATCAGCATTTGTTGTGTTTGGAGGTGGGATTTTTTATTTTAACCCAAGAGCAAAACAAGGAGAAGAGTGGAACGAAATTAGAGAAGAAGGTGTTAATTATAAAAAATATGCTTTTAGTATGCCTGTTGGTTTTGGTTTTAAGTATCTTTTAGATAGAGATTTTAGTATAGGAACAGAACTCGTAAACTACTATACAACAACAGACTACATAGACGATGTGCATGAAAGAGGAGGAGAACAATTTAACGATGCTTATTTACTTTTACTCGTAAGTATTACATATCATATTAGGAAATAATTATTTCAATAAAAAAAGGATAATTCAAATTGTTGAATTATCCTTTTTTTTAAAGTTGTAGGAGCTCACATTGAAAAATTGAGAGTGGAGTAATGTGCCTAAAAAATTAGAAATTACTCTAAATTTTACAACCCGTATGCTTTACAATGTTACAAGCTCTCTTTTATTTCTGTTATCGTATCAATTTTATGTTCAAAGTATTGATATTCAGGCTTAGAAACAAACAAACTTCCTTCTATTGTATTAATTTTTTCTTTTATTGCTTTTATTGCTAATTCTGATTGGTCAATACCTATCCACTTTCGGTTTTGTAAATGTGCTGATTTTAATGTTGTTCCAGAGCCACTAAAACAATCTAAAACATAACTATTTTCATTTGACGAAGTTTTTACAATTAAATCTAATAAATCTGCATTTTTTTCTGTTGGATAAACTGGATATTGAGGGTCTTTATTTTCCCAAATATCTTGAACTCGCTTACCTTCTCTGTTATCTAAAAATATTTTTTTTCGTGGATTTCCCTTTGATGACCATTCAATAAGTCCTTCCTTATCCCATTTTTCCATTGTTTCTACGTTGGTTCGCCAATGTCTGCCAATCGGTGGTTTCATTCCTTTAAATAATTTTGATGAGTTTCCGTTTTTAGTTTCGCCCGGTGCGTGTAATGGAACTGTTGTGTATCTTTTTCCATTTTTTTCTTTCTTAGGAAATAGTTTTTCAATATCTTTTTCTGTATAGGCTTGTCGAGGCTCATTCCAAATTGGTTTTTGAGCTTTTGAATAGAATAAAATTAAATCTTTTATATTACCGTAACCTGTGCGATTAAAATTTTTAGGATTAGTTTTTACTCTTGTAATATCATTTCGGAAATTTTCAATTCCAAAAACTTCGTCCATCATTACTTTTACATAATGTCCAATTTTATAGTCAATATGCAAATAGATTGAACCTTGTTCTGATAATAATTCTCGTAATAAAATTA
>JAOZQN010000579.1 GCA_029932195.1 Bacteroidales bacterium
CAAGTCTATTGATTATCACGCCTTTGGCGTTTATTTTTAACTTCGTAAAGTAGAAGTAAGTAGATTAACAATTAAAAATGGATAATTAGTTTACTCCTGATTATCGGGTGTAAACCAATCGTAAATCGTAAATTTAAAATTGTCAATCTACTTAGTTACAACTTATGATTACTATCTGCTTGTGTCGTAGGCATTATTAGCATATCGTTGATATTCACATGTTTTGGTCTTGTAACGGCGAATTCTATTGCTTCGGCAATATCGTTGGCATAAAGCGGTGTTGTGTTTTCGTAAACTTTATCTGCTTTTTTCTTATCTCCGTGAAATCTAACAGTAGAGAACTCGGTATCAGCCATTCCAGGACTAATTGATGTTACTTTTATTCCAAAAGGCAACATATCAATTCGCATGGCTTTGGTTATGGATTCTACTGCGTGTTTGCTTGCACAATAAACATTTCCCTTCGTATAGGTCTCCTTTCCTGCTATTGAACTGATATTTACGATATGTCCTTTTTTTCGTTTTATCATTATTGGCATTATCAAACGAGAAATATAGAGAAGACCTTTTACGTTTGTATCAATCATTTTTTCCCAGTCGTCAATATCCCCATCTTGAATAAAATTGAGACCAGAGGCTAGTCCTGCATTATTTACAAGTAAATCTATTTGCTGCCAGCTATCTGATAATGAGTAAAATGCAGATTTAGTTTCTTCATTACTTCTAATATCAAAATTTAAAATTTGCACTTCAACTTTATATTTTTCTTGAATTATTTTTGATAATTTGTTTAATCTTTCCAGCCGTCGTCCTGTAATAATTAGATTATAATTATTTTTCGCCAAAATTATAGCAGTTGCCTCTCCAATTCCAGATGTTGCCCCTGTTACTAATGCTATTTTATTCATATATCGGATTTTAATAGAGTAATTCTTTAATTATAAGGTTTATTAATACCGTTTTTTATCAATTAGTTAAAACACCCAAATTTCTGATTATAAAAGACATACAAAATGCAGTAAAAATAAAATATGTGATAATATCCTTTTTTTAATAATAATACCATACTTTCAATATTTTACACGCCATTTTTTTAAATTTAAATATTTATCTCTAACAATAGGTCGTCCAGCAAAAAAAACAGTTCCCATTCCCAAAAGTCCACTAACAGCAACAATTTCACATTGCGTTCTTAACCTTTGATTTGTTTCTATTATTAGTGCCCCCATAAAACCTATATAACAGGCAAAACTACTAACAATATATATTGACATTGCACTAAATGCAGCTGTTTTTGAAATTTTTGTCCTTTCAAATATGATTTTTGAGATTTCTGAAGTCTCAAAAATTACAGTATCCTTGTAGTAGTGACTTGCAATAAAATCAGAATAAATTTGCGAAATAGAATCCAGTATTATTTTCTTTTTCTTTCTTATTATCTGTTTATCTTTTTGAATAATTAAATATTTCTGATCAAGTTCATCAAGGTGTAACTTTGCTTCAAATGGCATATTTTCATAATAATTATCATTGAATATTAATGTAATAATTTCTTTTTGATTATAACCTATAATTAAAGCACTCTGCCTATCTCCTGTCTTTGTTTTTATTATTACTTCAAAGGGCAAATCCTTTGTAATTTGATTTGTCGTATCATTAGTATTTAGAAATGTTATTTGACCTAAACCTAATTCTTGTCCATAACATAAAATATTTCCTGTTATAATTCCAAGTAAGAATATTATTTTCATGAGATTTGTATATTGCAATTATTCTATATAAATCCAATTGTCTTATAATTATATATGTTTATCAATTTACTGTTATTTTTTGTAAATTGGTTATCATCTTAACTCTTAAATATATTTTAAGAAAACAAATAGTGCATAACGTCTAAATTATCAGGAGTTGCCCCCATTTGGCTACCCACGTAAGGTTGGACAGCTTAACTATCAAGGCAACACGTTTCCAAGTCCCATTTTTATTGCCTTTGGCAATAAAAACAGCACGTTGGAAAGAGTTGAATATTTAAAATTTGTCCAACTTTACGTGGGTAGCCCCCCATTTTTAAATATTCGCAATCTATTAGAGAAAATCCAATTTCATTTAATAAAACTCCATTAATAATTCCTTTGGTTATTAACGGACAAGTTATCCAATCTTCTGTAAATAAAAACCTTATACTATCTTTTTGAGAATAATAGTTTTTCCCTTTATAACCTATATACAAATATTTTATTTCTACAATTGCTGTATCTTTGATAATATTGCAATCAGATTCATCAATTGGAGGATATTCATTCTGTTGTTGTGAATAAACATTCAAACTGCTAATAAACAATAATACAATAAAAAATATTTTCATTTTTTTGTTTTCTTTACTGCTAATACGACTCATTATAAGCTATGCGAGTTGCAAAGCTAATTGTTTTTTTATTAATTCCCAATTGCATAGCCAGTATTCTGGTTGTAAATAGACAAATATAGTTTGTGAAGTAGGTATTTATAAATATACCTATTTTATAAATAATTAGAAGAGGACTTTTTACTGGCGAGAATTAATTAACAAAACTGTTTGATTTTCGTGAGCTATTATTCCTGATTTACAATAATTTAAACTTGTCTCTGCACTTATATAACTACATTCTATTTTTGATGTTTCTTTAAAATCATTTGTTCGCAAAATTTTTATTTCACCGTTCGCTGCTTCAAATATTAGCCCATCTTCTTTAGATGTTTTTAGGAATGCAAAGTTCGTAAAAGTTTCAACATTTTCTTGTGAAAACATAATTTGATTATTTCTAATAATAAAATATTTATTTATAATTAATTTATTTTCAACATATTGTATTAAACCCATGTTTTTGTTTTGATAAAGATATTTTATATTTTTATCTATTTTAATATTAGAAATATTATTACCCGAATTGTGAAAAACTCTTCGTTTGCCACCCGAATTTTGAACAAATCCACTATTGTGGTTAAATCCCTTTCCAAAAACCTCATAACGCTGATTTTTTATAGAATTATTATAAATTTCATCTATAAAAAGCCAAAACATTTTGTCCTCTTCAATAACAATAAGTATATTTTCTTTGGTTACAATAATTGCTTTATTACTAAGTTTAAAATTCTTAATTTCAACAACTTCTCTTTCATTTTTAAAATGGAAGAGAATGTTATTTTTTCTTAATAAAATATTTTCATTTCCTATAAAAATATCATCATAATCGTTTGAATTAATAACATGTATTTTACTCAAATATCCTCTGTTTTTTGCAGAATAAACTAAAAATTCCGCCTGCGTTTTAATAAAACCAAGTTCGTTGTTGAAGTAAATATCAATTATTTTAGAATTATTTAAAACAGGAGTTATTATTATATTTTTTTCAGTTATTTTATTCTGTATCGCTACTGGTTGATTAATTATTTGTTTTAGGTTTTTGCTTTCAACAGAAAAAATAAATCGCTCTCCATCTATGTATAATTTTTTGAAATCATTAGCTAAGCTATTGTTTGATATAGGAATATAGCATCGAGGTATTTTCAAATCTGGATTATTTGCAAAAACAGGCAACTTATTAATCATTCTATCTTTAAGTCCTTTAAATTTGCGATGAATTCCTTTAAATGGATGCGTAAAGGTAAACATATAAAAAACTATAACTGATAAGGCAAAAAAATCGCTGTTCTTGTTTACAATACCATTGTAGAGATAATCTCTAATTTCTTCTAACAAAACTCCTGTATGTCTGCTATTTGGTGTTTCAAATGAGTCGGTATCAATAATTTTTATTTCGCTATTAGAATTAATTAACTGAAGTTTCGGAGTTGTAATTAGCTGGTTGTGAACACATTACAAAAA
>JAOZQN010000580.1 GCA_029932195.1 Bacteroidales bacterium
CTTATTTTGGTTAACATAGAATTATATTCTATATTTTTGTTTATGTGCATAAACTCTTGTGAACTTATAACATAGTTTCCATTCTTATCAATTATTAACCCTGTAGGACGTTGTGCATTATCGTAGTCTAATAACAGTTCAAACGTATTTTGGGAAATAGAATTGTTAATATTTAATACGATAAGTAACAGAAAAAAAAGTGTTGTTTTCATTAAGTATATATTTTTTTGAAAAAAATAAAGACGAGTTGTAATTTAATACAACTCGTCCTTTTTAATTACTCTGTTATAATACTTGCTGGTCTAAGTATCCCATAAGTGAAGTCATACCAATGTAAAATAGGGTAATATTCTTCGCCTGTAAACATAGCATCATCTTCTAAATTTATGCTAAGAAATTGTTTTTTGCTATCAATACCTTCATTTATTTGCACTAAATTGGCAGCAGTAAAAGCACCATAATAATATAAATTCATTTCAGCTATTGTTAAAATAGGACTCCAAGTTCCATTAGGGTCTATATTTCCACTGGATTCATAAAATGTATAGTAATATACAAAACAAGGATCATTAGAATCTAAATTTCTCAAATATGAGATACCATTTGCATTAGAAGGCTCTGTAGTTTCTATATCTGTAATATAAAAGGGTGAGGCTGGCACTATAAAAGTTCTCCTTCTATTTACTATATTTTCAATTGCATCATCTGCGTCGGTGTAGTGGTATTCTTGATGAAATCCACTCCAAATTGGATATGCTTTTTGTAAGTTCTCTTCACCATAAAATATTTTAACCTTCAAATTACTATCTTCATTATAAACATCAATAATATAAATCATGTTATTTTCTTGTAAGGCAGAAACAATTTGATTTATTTCATTATAAATATTAATAACATGAATAAAATCTAAGCTATTTGAATTAAGTTCAAAATTTAGAGAATCAAGTTGCATGTTATCAAACTGAACTTCTTCTTCAAACACACAATAACTATAATTCAAGGCTGCTTCCACGAGCCAAACTGCATCTTCTACGCTAATTTCTTCTCCGCTTTTTTGTTGGTTTGGATTTTCTACTTTTTGTTTAAAGTCTAAAATACGTTCTAAAACTTCGTCGTTTGTTGTTTCTAACTCTGCTTCTTTGTTGCAACTGCTAAATGTTATTAGAGTTACAAAGATAACTAATATTCCGATTATGGAAAAATTTAATTTGCTCATTTTTTAATGTGTTTTTCGTTAATAAAAATTATTTTCAGTAAATTTTAACACTTGCAAGTTTTTTATCATTTACGTTCTGTAAGTATAAATTAAAAAAAACAGAACACCAAACATGACACTACGGCAGAAACACGACAACATGTCTAATTTTGCAACGAACGGTCGCTTTTTACGATAAGCGGTCGCTTTTTACGATAAACGGTCATTTTTGAAGAAAAGAAAGTTGAAAAAAAATTGAAAAAAAATTTTTTTTCCTTATTTTTGAGAATATTTTTAAAGAAAAAATAGATTTTTGGTTGAAATGTAATATATTTTAGCCAATTCCTAACCCAAACAAGCCGGAAAGGTTTTTAAGTTTTGAAATTATGAAGTTTTTAATAATATTATGCCAAAAGAACAATAAGTAGTTAACCATATAAACGCCACTTTTTAAGAGACTATTTTAGCATTATGCTTCGTTAAAAAAGATTACCATATAAGCCTTATGCAAATATTTTTTGCCTTGCCTAATACAAAAATAGTCTCTTAAAAAGTGGCGTTTATATATGATTACCTACTTAATTTCAGGATTAAGAGTCTAAAAAAACAATTTTCTGCATTACCCAAAACATTTAATATTCTCATTTACAAGAGTAAACTCAAATTTTATATATTTTGAATGCCTTTATATTTTGGTTTTTAGGAATCCGCTATAAAAAGAAGACACGTATTCTCTTTTTTATAAAAAAACAATAAATATAATTATTATTTTTTGATTTATTTTCTTAATTTTAGAAAATAAACTTAAATTTGTAGGATTATTATTAATATAGCAATCCAACAGTATAGCTAATCATATTTAAGTTTTTTTGTATTAATAAGTTTACTAAAATACTAATTTTAAGTAAATTACTTTTAGCTTGAGAACTTTTAACTACTTACTATTTAACTAACTAAAACTATGATTGATTTTTCACTAACCAAAGAGCAGCAAGAACTCGTTGCAAAGTATAAAGACTTTACCAACAGAGTAATAATTCCAAACCGTGCAAAATACGATATAAGCACAGAATTTCCTTGGGAGATAGTAAAACAAGCCTATAAAGAAGGTATAATGAACGGACCTATTCCAGTAAAATATGGTGGTCATGGACACAATATATTAAGCAGTGCTTTGGCTTCCGAAGAAACAGGAGCGGGCTGTATCGGAATAGGCATTAGCCTCGATGCCAACACATTAGGAATAACTCCTTGGCTTGTGGGTTCAAGCGACGACCAGATGAAGAAATTTATGGGCGAACTTATTGAAAGAGAGGCAGTAACTGCATATTGCCTTACAGAACCAAATGCAGGCTCAGACGTTGCAGGAATTAAAAGTTCTGCGATAAAAAAAGGAGATAAATATATTCTTAACGGACACAAACGATTTATTACAAACGCAGAAGTAGCTACGTTTTTAACTGTTTTTGCACTAACAGACCCAACACGTGGTGCAAGAAGTTTATCCGCATTTATTGTTAGAGCCGATTCTCCTGGAATAGAAATTAAACCAAGAATGAAAAAAATGGGGCAAAGAGGTTCGGTGCAAAACGAAATTATTTTTACCGATGTTGAAGTTCCTGCTGAAAATATTATTGGGGCAGAAGGACGTGGATTTATTTATGCCATGAAAACTTTTGACAGAACAAGAACTGGTGTTGCTGCACTTAGCCTTGGAACAGCACGTTCGGCATTTGAAATATCAAGAGACTGGGCAAAAAATAGAATTCAGTTTGGAAAACCAATATCAGCCAATCAGGCAATAGGATTTATGCTTGCAGAAATGGCTACAAAAGTAGAACTTGCCCGACTAATTACCTGGAAAGCCTCTTGGTATTACGACCAAGGATTAAAATCTCCTGGAACTCTATCGGCAATGTCTAAATATTACGCATCAGACGTAGCAATGGAAGTTACAACCGATGCTGTGCAAATTATGGCTGGCGACGGATATTCACAAGACTTCCCCGTTGAAAAAATGATGAGAGATGCAAAACTTTGTCAAATTTACGAAGGAACAAATCAAGTGCAAAGACTTGTTATTTCAAAAGGAATATTGAAGTAAATTAGTTTTTTTACTTATGTATTAATTTGCGTTTCGCTAATTAAAAATGTAGTTTTTAAAATTCAATTTTTGGAGTAATTTGCTTATTCTTATATATATAAAACTATTCATGCTTATAATCAAATTTTTTATTCATATAATCAACAGATGTTTTGAAGTTCTTTTGTCCTATAAAAGTAAATAATTTTTGTAATTATACAAAAAAAAAAGTACTCTTTTTTTCCATATTTTCATATTTTTTGACATTTTTAAGGAATTAAAACTAATAAATACTGTTTGATATATATGTTATTTGACTGGTATATAGTGTTTTAAAAATAAATGTTAAAAAATTTGTTTTTTAATTTTTTATTACTATATTTGTATAAGAGATTAATTAAAAAACTCTATTTTTAATTAGCGAAAGGCAAATATTAAAGTTAAGGTTTTAAGTATTTTTAAACGCCGACAGGTCTTGCAGACGCTGTCGGGTTTATCCGAAAACCTAATTCATTTCAGTATATACTTAGACTTTGGATAAAAATAATTTTAAATTTACGATTTACGATTGGTGGACACCT
>JAOZQN010000581.1 GCA_029932195.1 Bacteroidales bacterium
GACTTTTTTATTGATAATCAAAAGATTAAGTATACACAAAATCAAACTACACCCCATTTATACCCTAGTTTTATACCCTAGTTTACTTCGCATTTATAGTTTTAATGTTTTTATTCAACATTAGTATTTTGCTTATAATCAATATATTATAAAGTAATTTGCACTGCCATTTTTATTTTTATACCCTAGTTTTATACCCTAGTTTTTTTCTAATACTATCCATTTGCCTTTTTTTCGTGAACCTTCATGTTTAATAATATTTTTATTTTTAAGTTTAGATAGTTGCCATTCTACACCTTTATGACCTATGTTTAACTTAATAGAAATTTCAGCTATTGTTATTTCTGAATTTTGTCTTATTAATTCAATTATTTTTATTGAAGTTTTTCCTAAATTTTCTATTGTTTGCTCCTCGTTTCTATTAAAATAATCAATATCGTAAGGCAATATTATTCTGATAAAATTATCGGTTATTTTAAAAGCATTTTCTGTGTATTTTTGTAAAATGCGTGGTATCCCAGAGCCAAGATATTCAACAAGTTCCAAGTCCTTAAAAATTCGCATTAACTCCTTATTTTGTGGAAACGAATAGCCTTCAAAAAACTCTTTTTCGTTAAAACCAATTGGCAAACCACCAGCAGACGTGATTTCTAATCGGTCGGAAAAAAACTCAAATTTTGGAGGAACTTCGTTTGTGTAATTGTTATGAACCATTGCATTAATTGTTGCTTCACGCATTGCAATAGGGTCAAGCATACGTTTTTCTAATCTTTCCTTGCTTGTTATTTTTGTAAATGTTTTGTTTTCAACTTCTAATTTGTCTAAAACTAATTTTGTTGCTTTTATTAAAGAGCAATATCCAAATTCATTATTTTCTACTAAATCAACACGATTTTCACCTAAATATTTTGCTACCTTAACAGAGTTTCCATTCTCATCTGCAAGTAGATAAGCTGCATAGTTATATTTGTTAGATTGTGCAAGAAGTTCTAAATTATTTGCAAATTTTGAATTTAAAGAAAATCCTTTTGCCTGATAATATATTTTAAGTTGCTCAAAAGTAAGGTCTTGCCTTCTTGATTCAATTTTACCAATTGAATTTCGTGTTCTTTTTGCAAAAAGCTCTTCAATCATTCTATCTGGCATTGGTTCCGACGCACTTCCTATGCGAATAAAACAACCTTTGCTAGACATTCCATGCTTTTTCAAATGATAAGGACGTTAGCTTCCTGCGGCAACTATTATTTTTATGATTTCTTTACCGTCTTTTTCTTGAACAATTACATCAAATAAGCCAAGTATTGAAGGTGAAATATTGTTTTTTAACCTATCTTTTATCTGTAATTGTGCTTGGTCAATATTTTTTATTGAAACGGTTTTACCTGTTTTGTCGTCAATGCCAATATAAATAATTCCTCCATCTCTGTAATTTAAAAAGGCAATAACTTCTTTTTCAAGGCTTGCGGTAAGTTCTCGTTTGTATTCTATTCTGTTAGATTCTGTCATTTTTTTGTATGTGAATATGATTCTGAAATAATAATTTCTGGTTTTAGTTTTTCAAAAAATTTTATAGTAACTTCTTGTTCTATTTCTATATCTTCTTTTGTATCAATAGGATATTTATCAATAATATTGAGCATAGCATCTAATAAATCTACTGCTTTTAAGGGGCTTTTTTTTACATTTCGTTTAAGGGTGTTTACCTCTCGTTGCAATTTTTGAAATTTTCCTAATTTTATTGCTTTTTTTGCAGATATAATTTTATCTTTTTCTGGCTCGTTTATAAATGAAAACTTCAAAAAAACATCTAAATAATTTAATGCTTTTTTCTCGTTCGGACCTTGTGTGGTATCAACAATAATATTGCTAACAGCCTCTTCTTGAATTTTTTTCGCAAAATCATCAATAGCTATTTTCACATGCTCGTGATGTTTTTCGTGAAGCTCTATTGCTTTTTCGGGTGGGTCTGCTCTAAATTCTTTTGCCGTTTCCACAAAAGTCATTTCTTCTAAATCGCCATTATCTCTAAGCCAATAAAAAGCATCTCTGCGGTTGTTACGAATAAAACAAATTGTGGTGTCTCGTTTTGTTCGGTCTTTTCGCCCAACTCTGGCACGCATTGGCATATTTTTTATTTTACGAAAAGTCTCAGGATTTTCCGCCTTAAATTTTCTTAGTTCCATCAATAGTGCAAGTTTTTCGTCTTTGTCTTCTTGCGGATTTTTATCAAACAAACCAAAAGTGCCAATCTCTTCGTCGGTTGAATATATTTGGCTGTCCTCTCCCAAAGCAGAATGAAATGCTTGAAGTTTCATTATCGCCTTTTTTTCTAATGCAATTTCGTTGTTTACCTTTTCGGTAGGATAAAAATTGTAAATAAAAATTTTTCCTGCCGTAGAACCAATTCTATTTATACGTCCTATTCGTTGCATCAGTTTTGTCGAGTTCCAAGGAGTGTCATAATTTACTATAACATTGGAACGATGTAAATTTACTCCCTCAGCCAAAACTTCGGTGGTAATTATTATATTGTAATCAGATTTATAATCGGAGCGTTTTATATTTGCATCAAAATTTTCTCTGATTATATTCACCATTTTATTTCTGTTCTCGGCACTAATTTCAAGAATTTTATCAAAACCTTGTTTTTCTAATTTCTTATAAAGATATTTTGTAGTTTCTTTTGACTCCGAAAATACAACCAATTTTTGCTGTGGATTAATGCTTTTTTCAAGCAATGTTTCTTTTAAATATCTTACAAATTCATCAAGTTTTGGATCTTCGTCAATTAATTTCCAACTATCAACTAATTCTGTTAGTATTTCAAAATCTTTTTGCAAACCAATGTAATATTTATCTTCAAAATCATCTGGCGTGCAAATTTCAATTGTAGGATCTGAATCAATTTTTTCGTTAATAAGTTCAATAAGCTCGTCCTCACGGTCTTCAATAATAAAATTGGAAACTTTTAAGTTGGGAGCAATATAAATAACTTCGTTTTCAAACATTTTAATCATTGCCGCTGTGGCATTATAAAATCTGCCCAACGATTGTTTGAAAGCATGAAAACTACTATCTATTCTTTTGACTAATAGTGTTTTCATTATTGTAGCAAGCTGAGTAGAGGCTAAATCTGCATTTTTATATTTCTCTTTTTTATGAGGAAGTAGAAATTTAATTGCCTGATACCTATAATATTGAAGCCCTTTTGTTTCGTCGCTCAATAGCTTAATTGTGCGGTCGTATAATTTATCTAAATTATCATTTAATTGATAAAGTATTTTGTTTGGCGGATTAATAGTTGGAAAAACAACATTTTGCTCTTTCAAATCTTCCGAATATTGTTCGTGTGCCAACAAATCGGTTCTTGTTCTTCTTACGGTAAGCGGTTCAATTACCTTATTTCTAATATCTTCGTAAATATATTTTACACTTCGTTGAATTTCTCTAATACTAAATTTATCTTTTTTTAGCTTATTGTAAGCATCAATTTTTTTTCGGAAAAAATGTTGAAGATTAGAAACCTCCAAAGTAGAATCCTTAGCATCTTGAAACAAATATACCTGATTTGCAATATCTTCTGGTCTATTATTTAAAGGAGTTGCCGACATTAAAATAACCTTTTTGAGAACCAAACTTCCATCTTTTAATTTATGCCTTGTTTTTGTTTTGCAAATTTTTTGAAGTTCGTTGTAGGCTTCTGCCGTATCGTTTCTAAATTTATGAGCCTCGTCAATAATTATTAAATCGTATTTTTCGGCATTTTTAATTTTATGAAGACTACCATTTGTAATTATCTTTACTCTACATGATGATTTTTATTTTCTCTAAAAATTAGGAAAATTATTAAAAA
>JAOZQN010000071.1 GCA_029932195.1 Bacteroidales bacterium
CAAACTTTAAGAATTTTGAAAGCCTTGATTTTTGAGTTTTTAGGAGTGCCCCATAGAAAGATATGGGGAGTGCTCGTAAAAGAAAAAAGCCGTGTTTTGCGTGGTGGCTCGTGGAACAACAATGCCACTAACAGCCGGATAGCTAATCGCAACAACAACAATCCCAACAACGAATGGAACAACAACGGGTTTCGGCTGGTCTTTTCTTTATAGCTCAGAAACAAACAGCAGATGCTAAGTTTGTGAACAGAGTATTGTCCTTTTGCTTATGGCAATAAATATGGCGTAGTTATTACGCTTAGAGGTAGTGTTAGTAGAAATAGCCAGATAGCATTGTCGAAAACTCTACCTTTTTTTTTAAATTAAATATATTAATAATAATAATATGACAAAAATATTTCAAAACTCAGACATACAGAAGTTTAACAAGCAAGACGAAATAAAAATAGAAAATAAAAAACTGCTTTTTGACAAGGATACAACAAACCTAAGTTTTGTAAGTATTGGTCAATATGAGGGCAAAGATAATGATGGAATTGTAGTAAGTAGTGTAGAGTTTTTATCGGAGCAAACTAATTTACAGTATTTGGATTTGAGCTATCAGCCTTTGAAAAAACTTACAATAAAAAATTGCCCTAATTTAAAAGTCCTGTATTTATATAATTGTGAATTGGAAGAGGTGGTTTTTGAAGGCGAATTTCCAAAATTAGAACTTATAGACCTATCCAATAATAAATTAACAACTGTAAATTTGCAGAAACAAAATTTTCCTGCACTTCAAAACTTTTTTATAAATAAAAATAAAATAGAGAGCCTATCTTTTCTATCTCCATTTATCATAAACAATGATTATTTTGATTTTGGAATAATTAAAAATCCACTAATAGAGCCACCCGAAGCAACTGTAAAACAGGGCAATGATGCTGTGAGGAATTGGTATGAACAACAAAATAAATATGGTTCTGAAACTCTGTATGATGCAAAAATTATTATTGTTGGTGAACCAGGAGCTGGAAAAACTACTTTACGCCATTTATTGGCAAAAAAAACAATTAAAGTTCCAGCCACAGCAAAAGAACAGCCTTCTACTCATGGTATAAATGTTGAGAAAAACGTAAAATTTTTACATTCACATCTCAAAAATATTAAAATAACTACAAATATTTGGGATTTTGGCGGACAGGATATTCAGTATAATCTACATCATTATTTTTTGAGTTCCGATGCTCTTTATATTCTTGTAACAGATTTGCGTGCCGAAAAAACAAGATTTACGTATTGGTTTCAGGCAATAAATTTCTTTGGGTCTAAAGACATACCAATTATTATACTCAAAAATGACCACGGAGATGCTGGAAGTAATGATATTAGTATAGAACAATATAGACGTGATTTTCCAGATATTGCAAAGAATTTTGAGGAGATAAGACTTAATCTTGGGAAAATAGAAACTGAAAATAAAAAAGACTGGGAAACATTAAATAATTATTTTATTCCCAAGCAATTAGAAGAATTAAAAACAGTTGGAAGTAAAGGGGTTAGGATTTGGTCGGAAATAAGAAATGAGTTTGAAAAAGAAAAAGAACCTTATATAGAATTTGGCAATTTGTTTGATATTGCCCAAGAAAAAGGAATGAAAAGTGAAGAAGATGTTAAATATATGCTTAAATATTTTCATAATATTGGAATAATTATTTACTACGAAGAAGATAGATTTTTAGATAATTATGTTTTTATAAAACCAGAGTGGATAACTGAAAATCTTTATACGGCATTAACAGAGAGTAATATTTCGGAAAAAGGTATTTTTGAAGATAAAAAGCTTTTTGATTTTTGGCAGCAAAAAAAAATAAATTTCAAACAACGTAAAGTTTTGTTGGAACTAATGGGCAGAGAAAAATTCGATGTTGCATATCCTCTTTACGACAATAAGTATGCTGTTCCTATTATGTTTGAAGATAAAGCTCTACAACACGATGATTTATCAGGGGATATTTTATACTTAAAATTTAAGTTTGAGAAATTTTTACCAAAAGGTCTTTTAAGTCGTTTTATTGTTAGAATGTATGAAAATATAGAACATAATAATAATGTAGATTTAGCTTGGAAAACAGGAGTAGTTTTGCGAAAAAATGGAACAAGAGCATTTGTAATTGAGCTTACTGATGAAAAAACAATTGATATTCAAATAGCAGGAACGGATAAAATTAGGTTTCGCTCAAGTATTATTGAAACTTTTGAAAAACTTTTTGAAAGATACCCAAGCAAACCAGATTTGTTTATTCCTTGTAACTGCGAAAAATGTATTAGAGAACCTAAGTTCTTTACCTATAATGACTTGTTGGATTTTGTTAATTCGGGAGATAAAATACAGTGTATAAAATCAAGAAAAATGATTGACCCAAGCGAGCTATTAAATGGGTTTAAAATGTTTGATAAGGAAAATATTAGGAGACCACAAGACACGCATAATATTGAAATTAATATTGACAATTCAAATATTAATAGCAATAAAAGTAACAACACGAATGTTGTTGGAAATGACAATATTTCTGTTCAAGATGCAAACGCAAAAAATATTAATATCATCAAAGAACAAAAAGAAGAGGCAGACAAAAAACTTAAAATAAAAGAGGAAAAAGAAAAACAGAAAAAGAAAAAATTAAGAAGGTATATATTTTGGGCAATTATAATAGTTCTTGCTGTTACTACTATTATCGCTTTTGTTGTAAATATATTCTACCCAAGTATTTGGAGTTGGATAGTTCCGTATATTGCTATTGTCTTTTTGGTTCTGCCTTTTTTACAAAAGATTTTAACCCTTATAAAAACATCAATTGATATAGCGGATAAATATTAGGAACTTCGTTGTCGTTTGTTTGTGTAGCATTTGAACTTATTTTTATCTATTTTAAAAAAATCTGAGGCAAAATGTAATTTTTTTTCGGGAAGATATGTTGTGTTTATTAATATTTCGCTTACTTTTTGTTTGCCAAAATATTTTACAACCGACAGAACGTCTTGAAGCGTTCCATATTCAAAAACCTTTCTTGTTCTAAATTCGGGGTAATTATCATATTCTTGCATCAATTTTTCAAAATTAACGTCCCAAAATGCTTTCGATGATATTTCTAATTTATGTTTGATAGTTTTTATCTAAGTTAGTTTGGTGAGTTTTTTCTAAAATATCCTCCCTCCTCCTTCCTAAATTCCTTTTAGCCCATTTTTATTTCTGCGTATTTCACTGCTTTTCGGCTGTCTCTACGGACTACGGCGAATGTTATACCTTCTTTTATTGTAGAATTTCCAAGTCCACCAGCATCATGAATTTCTGGGTCGGGCTGGAGGGTTTGTTCTGGCGAAATAAAATCGTAGCTATTAAGTTCTTTTGAGCATATTTTTGCGATAATATCAAGCAAAGGTCTTCTTTCTGATATAAAAGTATTTGATATATAGGCGAGTAAGTCGGTGGTAGCGTCGTGTAATTTTTCCATATTTTCTTTTTCGTCGTCTCCAAGTTTGCTTATGGTTGTTTTTACAACAAACCAGCCTTTTGAAAATCGCAAAATAAATTTAGAAATATTGCTGTCTTTTTCTTCCAATGCTGCATGTAAAGTAGATATTAATTTTTTCAGCTCATCACTTCTGTCATCTGGATCTCTATAAAATTCGCTGATAAGACTTGTGAGTGGAACGGCAGTATTTAGCTCTTTTTCAACTCTAAACTTGTTATCTTCTGCATTTTCCACCTCTTCTTTTAAGGCTTTAAATTTAAGATTATATTTTTCCAACATAGCCTTTTTTTCTTCTTCGGCTTTATTTGCGATTTCTGCAAGTTCGTTTATTTGTGATTGACTTGCTTGAATTTGGCTACCTATTTTTGTTATATTTTCTTTGGTGAAAATAGTTTTGATAGCTTTTGATAGCCATTCTTTTGTGTTTATATCATCGTCTGTATAAGGTAGTTGAAAATTTGGGTTTGTTTTTAAATCATTAAAAACATCTTTACCAATTAAATTAATTAACCAGTTAGAAATATCTGTAACCGACGAAACAGATTGAATTTTTGTAGATTTGCCTAATTTTGTTATTTTTGTTGTGTTTTCGTTGGACTGATTATCGTTATTATTTTGTTTTTCCACTTTTGTAGATAATGAAAATACGGATTTATTTTCATTTTTATCGTCATTATTTTCGTTTTTATTTACTGAGGTTGTTAATTTTGGCATTATTCTGTTGGTTAAAAGTTATAAAGTAGAAGGTTGAGTAAGTGTTTAGTTCTTAATTAGAGTGCGTCCACAAAGTTGGCTATTTTACAAATTAGACCTACAATATTTTTGGAACTAACTTTATAGTAGCCCACGATTATCATCGTGGGTTATCAATAGGTCGTCCTACGGACTTTGCGGACGCACACTAAATTAGTGTCAATCCATAAAGTAAGAATTGTTTTATTGCTAAATTGTTACTTTACAGATATAAATTTTTATTTGTTTTTGATATTTCACAAAAAATTACGACTTTGTGAACGCACACTAACTGTCTTTTGTTTGACAATAAGCGTGTTAGAAAATAAAAAGAGTGTTCTTTTTATTTGTTTATCACTTAAAAGTAATTTTATAGAAAAAATATTTTTGCAAAAAAATATCACAATATTAGATAGTTATAATCTGTTTTAAAATAGGTTGTAAATATATGAAAAAAGTATATATTTATGCAAAAATAGTGAAATAAAAAAAGATAATAAGTATTATGTATTTATTTAATTGTGTTAAAATCAGCTGTTTATGGAAAATTTAATTATCAAAATTAAAATTAAAATTAAAATTTTTCTAAAAATAGAAATACTTATTATTTTATTGGCGAAAGCTAATTATACTCAATGGAATTAAGTTTTCGGATTTTTAAAAATCTAATTTACAAATAAATATACACACTTACTCATAGATGCAGTCAGGTGGAAAACACCTGACTGAGGCAAAAAAAAACGAAAACCTTAATCTCTTTTGCATAAAACTAAACACTTTTTTAGATTCTCTTATGAAATATTTATTTTACATACTATTATTAATTATTGTTTTTAGTTCTTGCAAAAAGGAGGAATATACTGTAGAGCAAAAATCTTCTGAATGGCTTGAATATGAGCACAATCCAATCATAAAATTAAATAAAAACTTTAATAATATTTTGTGGGATAATCCTTGTGTTCTAAAAGATAGTAGTGGATATAAAATGTGGTTGTCGGGAGGTGAGCAAGGCAAAAAAAGAAGTATTTATTATGCAAGTTCAAATATTGAAACTCGTTGGTTAATAGATACAACTGTTGCATTAGAACCCGGATTTCCGGGAAGTTGGGACGATAAAGAAGTCCGTTCGCCAGCAGTTGTTGTGGTGGATAGTGTTTATCATCTTTATTATGCTGGATTTGGGAGCAATAGTATGCCTCGTCAATATTCAATTGGTCATGCTGTTTCTTATGATGGATTGCTTTGGCATAAAGACCCTGAAAATCCAATAATCACATACCACAACGATAAAACAAAATGGGGATATTATCAGGCAAATGCTCCGGGTGTTATGTTTTATGAAAATAAATTTTACCTATACTATTCTACTGCAAAAGAACGTGTTGGATACGATGATGTAAGAAAACTACAACAAGGAATTGCTCTCGCTATTTCAGATGATGGTAGAAAATTTACGAATTACACCAACAATGATAGTAGTGAAATTTCACCTGTTTTAGTTTTATCAGAAAATTATCCGCTGGAAGAGTATTTTGCAGGATATTCTACTCCTTCGCCAATTGTAGATGCTGTTGGAACGGTGCATTTATTTTATGATGTAACTCAGTATCAGAACAAAACGGACTGGCAACAGGTAGCACTTGCACATGCTACGAGTAGAGATGGTTTGGGTTTTAAAGAAAAAGAATACAGCTTTTTCACCAACGGACAAGAAGACTGGAAAAATTATGAAATCCGTTCTCCATCAGTTATTTTAGATGGAGATGTTTTTAAAATGTGGTTTGCAGGAAATAATGAGTTTTTTCCTGAATCTAATTTTACACAAGGAATTGGATATGCTACAAATAGTAGTAAGTAAGTTAAAAGTTTTAAAGTTAAAAGGAATTTACTGAAAATAAATACATTATAAAATTTTAAATATGGAAAATTTTAAGCATGACTACTTAGAAATCCAATCTTGGGCGTGTTGCTGGATAGATTTATACTAATTAAGGGTGAAATTTTGAATACTCTGATATTAAGATGAATACTTAATTCAAAAAGTTAAATTATTAACCTAATTCAGTATAGTTTTCTTATTTTTAGACAAAAATAAAACATGAGTCCACTCCGAGAAGTGGACTTAAGGGCACTCCTAAAAAACTCCAAACTCTGCGTTATACAAAATTAGTAAAATACTCATTTACAGGAGTAAACTCAAACTTTAAGAATTTTGAAAGCCTTGATTTTTGAGTTTTTAGGAGTGCCCTTAAACATAATTTATCCTGCAACATCCTCAAATTGAAAAAATCAAAAAAAACTATTCCTTTATTCTTTTTATAAAAATAAATTCACCTCCTTCGTCTCCCACACCTTGAATTGTTCCAAATTGTGGAACATTTGGCGAATTATTTAAAATAGCATCTCTCATACTATTAAATAACTTAGAAACAGGTAAATACCTATCGTCATTTTGTTCTAATCGTTTGACAAGCGTTTGCAGAAAAATACTTTCGTCGGGGACTTCTTTTAGAGTTCCACTCGTCATTCCTTTGCGGCTTGGCATTTCGTATATTTTTTGATAAGCAACAACATTTCTTCCTTCAATGGCACGTGTTTGAAAAATAGACCCTCCAAAACAAGCATCTGTTATCATTAAAGTATGACGTGAGTTTACTGCACCAATATAATCTTTTACAGTGCTGTTACGTAGCCAATTACTTTTATCACCCATAGAAGCGTCGGAAGGTAACCAGTAGCCAATTTCTTTATATGCGTCCCAGTATCCATGACCTGCATAAAAAATTATAAGATTATCGTCTTCACCAATATAGTCATTTAGTCCTTCAAATTCCTGAATTATTTCGGCACGTGTAGGATTTTCCATTATGTAAACATAATCATCTTCAAATGAGTAATTTTCTACAAGCACTTTTTTTAGCTTTTTGGCATCGCTTATTGGATTTGCCAAGTTATTAATAGATGGGTCTTTATAATCATTTTCGGCAATTAGTATGGCATAATAAATGCCACCATTTGTTTTAAGTTCGTATTGATGAGTGCAAATTAGGTCGTATTTTATTTCAGAAATATTGCCAGCATTGTCTTCTGAAGTAATTTTTATTGTATTAATTCCTGTAAAAAGTGAAATTGTTTGATGATATTCGCCAACAAATTCATTCTTAGCCTTTCTCCCATTTATTTTAACCCATTTAACTCCTCCTTTGTCCACTGCTGTTACATAAAAATCTACCATTTTTTCGTCAATTATAGGTATTTCTTCATTCTTATTTTTATTAACCAAAGGACTTGTAACAATTATTTCTGGGGCAAAAACATCTTTTATTTTACTACCATCAATAGTATATTTTACTACTAATTTTTTTGGTTGCTCATAAAAAACCTCTCGCCAATGTCCGAGTTGTGCCGACTCTAAATCGTTTGCGGCAACAAGTGGAAGTTCAATTGTTACTTCGCCTCCTTCAAAATTAGGATTAGCTCCCAATGTTATTTGCACTTCTTCGTTCGAAAATAATGTTACAGCTCCTGCTTGCGTTATATTTACTGCATTTTCAGGATATATTTTTATATCTTGTGCATTGATAGCCAATACTGTAGTTTTATTTTTTACTGGTTTTAGATTGTTATTTATCCAATCCACTTTTAGAGTAATGGTAAAAATATTGTCTTCAAAATCACTTGTTTCTGCTGTAATAAAAGCATTGTGATTGTCGTAGGTAGATATTAACAGGCTATTATTATCGTTAAAAGAACCAAAAACAGTAGCAAATAAACCAAGGAGACTGATGAATAGTAATTTTTTCATAGTTGTGTTTTTTTATTAAGTTTTGAATTTGTGAAATTTTGAATTTATGAAGTTGAAGGTTACGAGTTGAGAGCTTATAAAGTGTCAATCCCTAAATAAGGTTGTCCTATTTAGTAATTGTTTAAAAATCAATTTATTGAACAATTATTAACCTATAGTTCTTTACTTGAATTAAAACAATGGAAATTCAATGTTTCTTTTTCTATTTGTTTATAAACTCAAAATATAATAACAAACTAAAATTCAACTCATTAGCGTAGGGTTTTAAACCCTATGCTAATGAGAGGAACTAGAAAGTAGAAATGAAAAACGCCAATTATTTTTAACTTTTTACTTTCAACTTACAACTACCTATAACTTAAATTTATACGAAAAATATAATCCTAATGCGTGTAGGCTTGTTATGTTTGTTTTTTGATTTAAACTGATAAAATCGTCTCTGTAAGATATATTTTTGTAATTTAGGCTGTTTATATTTTTATTAAATTCAAAACCAATATCAATAAAAGATTTTTTTTGTATTGGAATAGAAATTCCAGAAATAAACGAAAACATAAAAATAATGGAATTAAAATCGGTATCGAAATAGTTGTTATAACTTCTTTCGCCAAATTGATAACCTTCTGCATCATCTACAAACAGGTTGTAATCAGTGTAATAGGCGTGATGTATAGATGAGCCTGTTACATAAAACTGTGAAGTTTGCGAAATAAATGTATTTATTCCAACAGAGGTGAAAAATGAAATTTTATCTGCATAATTTTTGCGATAAGTTATCATTAGTGGAATTTCTATGCCACGAGTTTTAAATGTTTCGCTTGTTTCTGATTCTACAAAAAGATAGTAATTATCGTTGTCGCTGTCTGTTCGGTAGAGGCTTAGCGAGTCTCCATTGTTGAACAATGATTCTGAGTCTGAATTATAAGACGAATAATATATGCCAGAACCTATCCCAAAATTACTATTGAAAAAATAGTTGAAATTTATGCCTATTTTTGCTGCGGGTTTGAAACTTGTTCGTCTTTTGTAGCCTTCGTTTCCGCCTCCCATATAAAGCTGACTTTCTACTGCCGAACCACCAAGTCCGATATAAAAACCTTTCATTTTTTTATTACTATTTTCTTCTGTTATCGTTTTTTTGTTGATTATTTTTGTTATAAAAAAATTATCAAGTTCGTAGTCTATGTAAGTAAAACTTATTTCAAAATGTGCAACAATATCTTCTCTATATATTTTATTTTTATTTGTTAGTCCGCCTGTATATTTTTTGCAAACAGCTGTTACAGAGAAGTTTTCGTTATCAATATTTTTTAGTTTTACTAATTTTATACTATCAATATCAATTCTTCCTTCTATCCCGTGTGGGTAGTTAGTTTGCACAATATCAATATATTCCAAAGGAGTTATATAACTATTTTTGTTTTGAATATCGTTGTAAATTTTGGATTCAGATTCGTTCACAAAAAGTCCTTTAAAATCTTTTTTATACTTTTCTGAAATGCTAATACCGTCGGTTGTGAAGTCTGCAAATGTTTCATATTCCTTCAACAGTTCTTTTATATAAATTTTTATCTCTTCTCCTTCTGACTCTGAAAACATCTGTGCATGAGACGAATAACTTATAAAAAGAATTACAAATAATAAACTGTATTTTAGTCGTTGTTTCATAATGTTTGTTTTTATGTGTTTGTGCGTAGAGACGCACGGCAGTGCGTCTCAATACGAGGAATTGTTGTTTATTGGTCGCCGTTTTTGTGTGGAGGAGACGCACTGCCGTGCGTCTCTACGTAATTTATTTATTTTTAATTTATTATCAATTGTTTTACAATTTTTTCGTTGTTAAAAATAAATTCAATATTGTAAATTCCTGTTTGCAAATTTAATAAATCTTTTTCTATTTTCAAGTAATTATTTTCTTTATTTATAGAGTTTTGTAAAATTATTTGTCCGAGGGTGTTTGTTATTTTGTAGTCTATTTTTCCTGTATAATTATTGATAATTTCTATTGTAAATTTTCCGTTTGTTGGGTTTGGGTAAATGCTAATCGTTTCAGCAAGTTCTATATTTTTTGTATTTGAACCAAAGGTATAAATATCAGAAATAGAATTACAGTTTTTTAAATCAATTATTTCTACTTGGTAATCGCCTGCTGGCATATTTTCGTTGTAATAATATTGTTTGTTTGCTCCGCTAATTGCTTCACCGTCTCTATACCACTGATATGTGTAACCACTATCTACACCCACAAGCATAGTTTTGCTTTTTTCAATAATATTGGAAACAGTTGGTTTGTTTAAAATAATTTTTAAGCTGTCGGAAAATTCGCTTTCGCCACATTCATTTATTGCTTTTACTTTTATGTAGGTTTCTCCCGAAAAATCGTTTTGCCACTGAGCTGTAATTTGTGATGTGTTACCTGTTATTACTCCTGCCGTATCTGGATAAATTTGCCAAGAATATGAATTTGCATAAGGAACAGTATTTACAATATAACTTGAAAGTCCATTTATGCAAATATCTGTTTTTCCTTCGGGTGAGTCTGTTTTTTGTGGATAGGATTTAATATTTACATTAATACTTGGAGACCATTCTCCATAATTGCATTCATTTTGAGCTTTATATCTAACGCTTGCCAAACCTGAATAATCAGCACTCCAATTGATGGTAGTTTGTATGCTATCATTAGTAATATTTCCTGCATCAGGGGGTGTTATTTCCCATAAATATGAATTTGCATATCCTATTCCATCTGTTTGATAATTTCCAGATATTCCATAACATAATTCAATATCTCCTGTTGGATTTGGTGGTATGGGATAAATTGTATAAGATAAATATTGTGTTATATTTACATCATTGCTATTTTGTCCGCAGGTATTTTGCTGTATTAATGTCCATTCTATTGAAGTAATACTTTCTTCAAATAAATTAAATACAGTTGTGTTTGGATCTGTTTCGTTTTCAAAGGTTACGCTTGTGTTTTCGCATGTCCAAAAACCTGATGTGTTTTCGGGTAAGTTTGCAGATAATTGTGCTTGAGTAATATCACAAGCAAAAGTGTCTATTCCTGCATTTGCTTCAATAAAGTCATCTACAAACAAAGTATCTATTTTGCTTATTGCCTCACCACCAATAGTATATGCTAAGCAACGATATTGATAATTGTTCATTTCCAAAAGTATTGAATTGAGCATAAGATTTGGGTTGGAAGCACCGCTGTATATATCATTATTTTTTATTATTTTAAAACCAGAACCATCATTTTCATTTACTTGCCATCTTACACTGTCGCATTCTGTTGTAGTTATACTGAAAATTGCATCTCTATTTTCGCAAACAGTCTGTTTTACTGGTTGCAAAATAAATTCAGGAGCAAGTCTAAATGTTATTTCATCGGCAAAAGCACTTGCCATCAAACCGTTGTCAATAGTTTGAACAGACCATGCGTATTCTTTTTCTACTTCTAATCCAGTAATAAACCAGCTTGTGTTATGTCCTGTATTTCCGAGCTTTTCAATATATCTTTTTCCTGTGGTATGGTTAGACATGGAATGCCAAATTGTATCGCCACCTATTTCATACATATAACAATTGTATGTAAGGGTTTGAGTAGATGTTTCATTATCCGTTGCTGCATTCCACGATATAAATACTGTATCTGTATTGCAACTGAAACCTAAGTCAGTAGGGATTTCTGGTGTTCTGTTCTGTTCTGTTCCGTTATTGTAAAAAACTCGCCCTATTGTATCGTTGGAAAGATTACCAGTTGTAAAGAAGTCTAAATCACCATCATTATCAAAATCCGTCCATGCTATACTGCCATCTGAAACTCCAGAAATTGAAACTGGATTACTTAAAGCAATTGTATCATTACTGTAAATTGAAATAAAGTTTGTTTCATTAATAATATCATTGTTTAATATAATGTCTGGTTTTCCGTCGGCATCAAAATCCTGAACAAGTAGATTGTTTTTATATACTGAATTATAACCACCTATGCTGAATATAACTGGTTCAGAAAAAGTTCCGTCTCTGTTATTTTTGTGATATAATAATTTATGACCATAGTAACTACTCGCCCCTTCTTTCAAAACAAGAATATCAGTATATCCGTCGTAATTATAATCTGTAAAACTTAAATCCTTGGAGCTTTTATATGTATTTACATGATAATAACTCAATTCAAATTCATCATCTCCTTTGTTTTGATATACTTTTGTATGATTTTCGTAATCTGAAATAACAAGGTCGTATAGATTGTCGTTATTAAAATCGCCCCATTTTACGAAAACCGCACCGGGTATTACTGCCGAAGTTTCAACAAAATTATCACCTGTGTTTTCGTATATTTTTGTTATTAAATTTCCGGCAGAGGTAGTTCCGCAAATAACGAAATCTAAACGCCCGTCGTTGTTATAGTCAGCCCAATCAATATTTGCGTTATAAATTCCCTGAAAAGGAATAAATGTTTCAATAAATTTGCCGGAAGTGCTGTTTCTGAACAATTTTGTAACTGGAGTTCCCAAATCATTTTTTCCGCAAATTATTATATCAAGGAAACCGTCATTGTTATAATCGCCCCAAGAAGAAGACGCATCGGTAAGAACAGGAATTGAAATATCTGTTTTTCGGAAACCAAATTTTACAGTTTGGTATATTTCATTAATTTGTTGCGAAGCATTGTTTTCGCCAGTAATAAACATATCGGGGTAGCCGTTTTTGTCGAAATCGGCAACAGAAACAAAGCTGTTTGTTAAATCAGGAAAGTTGTAATCAATTTTTTCAAAATTACCTGTTCCTGTATTTGCATATAAAGTAAAAATATCTACATAAAAATTATTAAGTCCGCCAATAAGAATATCCTGAAAACCGTCATTATTATAGTCAGCACATTGAACATCGCTGTATAGAACTCCTTCTAAATTGATATTTGTTTGTTCGGTGAAGGTTTCGTTGTTGTTGTTTTTGTATATTTTAGAAATAAAAATTAGATCATTTGTTAGTCCTGTTAATAAAATATCCAAATAATTGTCATTATTATAATCAAACCAAGCAACCGAACCGGCAAATACTCCCGTTAGTTCAATTAGGGTTTGTTCTTCAAAAGTTTCGTTACCGTTATTTTTATATACTCTTGAAATACGTGAACCGTCATAAAATCCTGTTAATAAAATATCCGGATAATTATCGTTATTATAATCGCCCCAGGCAGCCGAACTATGAGTAACACCGGGCAAACCTGCATTAATATCGGTAAAAGTTTCATCGCCGTTGTTTTTGTATAATATTGTATTATCATTTCCGGCAATTAAAATATCAGGATATGTATCATTATTAAAATCACACCAAATTAATGCCCCGTCTGTTTCTCCATGCAATACGGCGGAGGTATTTTCGGTAAAAGTTTCATCACCGTTGTTTTTATATATTTTTGAATAATCTCCGGTATGTCCAGAAATTATTATGTCAATATCCGTATCTTTATTATAATCTATCCATGTTGGTGAACCTCTGGAAGCTCCGTCTAATACAATTTGTGTTTGTTCGGTAAATCCACCAAAAGGCGGACCGTTATTTTTATAAACTTTGGATTGTTTTCCGCCTGGCAAGTAAGAACCTGTTATCAAAATATCTAAGTAATTATCGTTATTATAATCCCCCCAGGCTGCAGTTCCTTCCATTGGTTGTTGAATATCGACATTAATATCGGTGAAAGTTCCGTTTCCATTATTTTTATATATTTTGCAATAATGATTGATATTATGTCCGCATAACAGGATGTCTGGATAAGTATCATTATTACAATCACCGGTTGCAATAGTTACGTCAGATACAGGCATTATATCATCGAAAGTGAAGAATTGTCCATAATAAGGAATATCTCCGGATACAAAACCGCTGGACTGGTTATTGGTATATAATTTTGTTACTTTTGAATTATCACTTTCTCCACTGATAATGAAATCTAAATAGGTATCATTATTATAATCTCCCCATGCTACTGAGCTGGATCGAATACCGGGTAATTCAATTTGTGTTTCTTCTGTAAATGTTCCGTCACCGTTGTTGTTTTTATATATTTTTGAAATACGCCCCGAACTTCCAGAACCTGTTAGTAAAATATCCACAAAACCGTCCTTGTCATAATCGCCCCATTTGGCTGCCCCTGATTCAACTATTGGCAAATCTGCATTAATATCTGTAAAAGTTCCGTCTCCGTTGTTGTTTTTATAAATTTTTGAATTTAAAAGACCACTTTTTTGTCCTGTAATTAAAATATCTAAAAAACCATCATTATCATAATCACCCCAACATGCCGAGCTTTCATCAATACTTCCTATCAGGGTTATTTGTTCTGTAAAAGTTTCATCGCCGTTATTTCTATATACTTTACAACCAGAATAGGCACCTATTAATAAAATATCTATAAAGCCATCATTGTTATAGTCGCCCCAACTTACTGAGCCGTGCATTGAGTTTGTTAAGTCAGCATTTATATCTGTAAATGTTCCATCTCCGTTGTTTCTGTATATTTTTGTTAAAGGGGAGTCATCTGATTGTCTGCCCATTAATAGAATGTCTGGATAGGTGTCATTATTAAAATCGCCCCATTCTACCGAGCCTTTAAAAACTCCTGGCAATACTATTTGTGTTTGTTCGGTGAATGTTCCGTCGCCATTATTTTTGTATATTTTTGAAATAGGACTATACGAATCGCTTTCTGATGGGACACCTGTCAACAGTATGTCTAAATGAGTATCGTTATTATAATCGCCCCAAGCGACTGCCCCCCATCTAACTCCAGTAAGTTCAATTTGTGTTTGTTCGGTAAAAGTTCCGTCGCCGTTATTCTTGTATAACTTTGTAACCGTCCCTTCGTAATCACTTACGCCTGATACTAATACATCAAGATATGTATCATTATTATAGTCTGCCCATTGTATTTCGGAATCTTCCACTGGGATAAATTCTAAGCCTGTTTGTGCAAAACTGCTGTATGTTGCAAAAAATGTGATACAGGTGATTTGGATAAATTTTTTTAGTGAAGACTTTGAGCTTGTGAAATTTTTCATATTGTTATTTGTTTAAAGGATCAGAAAAACATAAGAAACTCCAAAGATACAAAAAAATAACATACAAAGATTTCACATTTGTTAAATAATTAGAGTGTGTAACGCATCAGGGGGCTATTGGCTTTTAGATATTGGCTATTGGTCTAATTTTTATCGCTTTGCGAAGCCAAAAGCTAACTGCCAAAAGCTAAAAGCTCCCCAATACGTTACACACTCAAATAATACCTCTTATTCGACTTAATGAGCCAAGAGTAATACCGAGGTAGGAAGCTATGTATGTTAGAGGTATGTATTTTATTATTTTAGGTTCTTTTTCTATAAGCTGTAAATAGCGTTCGGTAGCATTTAAGGTTTGAAAATCTCTTAGCCTTTGTGCCATTTGAATCATGTAAAATTCATTTATACTTATTTCAAATTTTAAAAGTTCTGGATTACCGTTTTTTAGTCTATTAAATTCATTCAGGTTAATAAACTCTACTTCTGTATCAGTAAGAGTTTGTATATATTCGTCGCTTTTACCGTCTGATTGATAGCTGTTTTGCGGGAAAACAATTTCATTTTCAAAACTAAATTGGAGGGTAATTTCTTTATCTGATTTACGTATAAAATTTCGAGTAATGCCTTTTGAGATTATAAAAATACTTGATGCAGGTCTGCCTGGTTTTAGCAGGAATGTGTTTTTTTTGTATGTTTTTTGAGTTGCAATTGTTTCTAACAACTGTTTGTTTTTGTCTGATAGATTATCTACAAATAACGATATTGGATTATTATTTTCAGGCATAGTTAGGAGGTGTTTATTTTTATGGGCATTCCTAAAAACTCAAAAATCAAGGCTTTCAAAATTCTTAAAGTTTGAGTTTACTCCTGTAAATGAGTATTTTAATAATTTTGTATAACGCAGAGTTTTGGGTTTTTAGGAGTGCCATTATGTATTTAGTAACGGTTACGAATTTAGGTGGTGATTAAAAATGCATGATAACAAAATTTATAGAAAAAGAACCAAAAATTATGAAAAATATTTTTCTTACAAACATTGCATTTTATCCCAGAATTACACTCTGCCTATTAATTGCTTGTTTCTGAGTAGTTTATGTCGGTTGTGATTTGTTCTTTTGCCTCTTATTAGCCTTGAAAAATCCTTAAATAACTTGGCTATTCACAAATTTTGTAAGATTTCTAAAAAAAAAATAACTTTGTCTAACTAATTTTAACATGTTTTATATTAGTCTCTTAATCCTGAAATCGTTGTTTTTTTTGGCATAATATTATTCAAAAC
>JAOZQN010000582.1 GCA_029932195.1 Bacteroidales bacterium
GCATTACGTTTTTACAGTAAAATTATAACTGTCTAATAATCTGGTTATTATGAAGACAAAAACTTTAGTTATTAACTCTTTAGTTTGATAAATATTTAGTCTTATTATTTTAGATATTGAATTCAATATTAGATAAAATAAAATTAATTACCAATTTTATCATAAAAAGATAAAATAAACCATAACACCGTAAACGGCAATTACGAATTACGAATTATAAATTGATTTATATCTAAATATCAAATATTTAAAGAAAATTGTGTTGTAAAATAGAGTTTCACAAGATATTCTTATTTTCAGCTATATAAATAGATTAATTTGGAATTACCCAAAAAGTGAGTAAATTTGTAATTCGCAACTTACAATAACTGGCTACCCACGTAAGGTTGGACAGCTTAACTATCAAGGCAACACGTTTCCAAGTCCCATTTTTATTGCCTTTGGCAATAAAAACAGCACGTTGGAAAGAGTTGAATATTTAAAATTTGTCCAACTTTACGTGGGTAGCCCAATAACTTGAACGTTGTAGCTTAATATAAAACAATAAATACGAAATGATAGAACAATCAATACAAAAATTTGTAGATTATACAAAAAAACACATTAAAGGCGATGAAAAAGGAGAAGCACAAATATTCCTTGACCACTTCTTTATAGCCTTGGGCTACGAAGAGGGATTAAAAGGAGCTGGTGCTGAATGTGAATTTCGTATTAAAAATAAAAAAAAGCGAAGCACAAGTTTTGCTGATTTAGTATGGAAACCTCGTGTTTTAATTGAAATGAAAAAACGTGGTGAAAATTTGGAAAAATATTATCAACAAGCATTTAGTTATTGGCAAAAACTTGTTCCAAACCGACCACAATATGTAATTCTTTGTAATTTTGATGAGTTTTGGGTTTATGACTTTGATCACGATATAGACGAACCTGTTGATGTAATATTAATTGACAATCTTGTTGATAGACGGCAAAGTTTAAGTTTTATGTTTCCAAAACCTCAAAAACCAATTTGGGGAGCAAACAAAGAAAAAATTACTGATAAAGCTGTAAAAGAAGTTGGTTATGCTTTTATATCAATGGTAAATAGAGGAGTAGAGCGAAAAAAGGCACTTTTATATTGTATGCAATGTGTTATTTCAATGTTTGCAGAAGATATTGGACTATTACCAAACAATATTTTTTCAAATGTAGTCCGAGAATGTTTGGCAAAAGCAGAAAACGAACCTGGAATTGTTCCAATTTCTTATGATTTGATTGGTAATCTTTTTAAAGAAATGAACACACAAGGAATTACAAAAGGAGGCATGTATAAAGGTGTAGATTATTTTAACGGAGGTCTATTTCTTGATGTAAACAGAATAGAATTAACTTTATATGAATTAGAACGTTTTCAAACTGCGTCCTTAAAGAAATGGCAGAAGGTTAATCCTGCAATATTTGGTTCTATTTTCGAGAGTGCCTTAGAAACCGACGAACGACACATGCTTGGAGCACATTACACGCATGAAATTGATATTCGCAAAATTGTTTATCCAGTAATTATTAGCCCTTGGGAAAAAAGAATTGAAGAAGCTGAAACTCTTGCCAATTACTACAAACTTATTAAGGAACTTCGTAGTTTTAAAGTTTTAGACCCTGCATGTGGTAGTGGCAATTTTCTTTTTGTTGCATTCAAAGAAATGAAAAAACTGGAAAAAACACTATTAACTTTAATACGTGAAAATGCAAAAACAAAAGAGCAGGCAAAAGAATCTCAAAAATTCTTTGAGGCAGGAAATTATGTTAGCACCAAACAATTTTACGGAATTGATATTAAACCCTACGCCGTAGAATTAGCAAAAGTTACGCTAATGATTGCCAAAGAACTAACAATTAAAGAAACAACAGACAATTCCGAAGCATTGCCATTAGACAATTTAGATAAAAATATAATTTGTGCCGATGCACTTTTAAATGAAGACGGAACAGAAAGACAATGGCCAAAAGTAGATGTAATTATTGGTAATCCGCCTTATCAAGGAAAAGGTAAAATGCAGGAAGAGTTTGGAAAAGAATATATTAACAAGTTAAGAAAAACATATCCCAGTATTTCTGGACGTGCTGATTTTTGTGTCTGTTTGTCCGAGATAAACCATTTTAGGCTCTTTGTTGCACTTCAATTGTTTTGCAGAGTTGGTATCTATTTTTAAACTTAATCTGCTGTTGATATAATCTATTTTATGTTTTATTAACTCTCCTTTTTTATTGGTATAAAATAATTGTTTTTTTTCTTTGCTTTCGCCTTTTTTCCACGAAACAATAGACACGTAAACAGCCGCTTCTCCTGACCACTTTTTTGACGAAACAGCATTAATTATTGTTCCTCCATTATTTACAATATAATCCAAACTACCTTTTCTGCTATAATTTTGTCTAATAGTATCTGTTCCTACGAGTCCGGCATAGCAATTTTTTTTCAAATTATTATGTGCTTTATAATACAAACACATGGTAATAGTGGTTTTTTATTATCAAAAGAAAAAGCAACAAATCTATTAAAAAAACACCCCGAATATAATAAAATTTTAAAACCTTTTTTAATTGGTAATGAATTGGTTGGTAACATAAAATCACAAGCAAGACGCTTCGTTATAGATTTTAGTTCAAAAAACATCTATGAAGCGGCATCTTATAAAAAACTATATGAAATTGTAGAAAAAGAAGTATTACCAGCAAGAGAAGAGAGATCTAAAAAACAAGAAAAAAACAATAAAATAATATTATTAAAAAACAGTAAAGCGACTGTAAATAAGCATCATGTAAATTTTTATAATCATTGGTGGCAATTAGGATATGGACGCACAAAAATGTTTGATGAGATAAGTAAGTTATCAAAATATATTGTTTGTTCAAGAGTATCCAAACGACAAATATTTGAATTTGTTTGTAGTAATATTAATCCAAGTGATTCGCTTATTGTTTTTGCATACAACGATGATTATTCTTTTGGTATAATTCAGGCTAAAACACACTGGTTGTGGCTGTTAGAAAAAGGCGGAACAATGGCAGGAGCACCTTCTTATACTTCAAACAGTGTTTGGGATACATATCCTTGGCCACAAAAACCAACGGAAAAACAGATTGCAAAAATTGCAAAAGCCAGTAAAGCATTAAGAGATGAACGAAATGCAGTAATGGAAAAAAATAAATCAACATTACGAGATGTGTATCGTATTTTAGAAAAACCTGGAACAAATGATCTAAAAGATTTACATAAAAATTTAGATAAAGCAGTAATTGAGGCTTACGGTTTTGATGCAAAAAAGGATATTTTAGAACAATTGTTAGAATTAAACGAAAAAGTAGCACAATTAGAAAGTAAGGAAAAAGAAGTTCAAGCTCCTGGATTACCAAATTGGATAACTGATAAACAAAAATATATTAGCGATGATTGTGTGAAATTCATTGGATAACAAAAATGGACAAAATCTAAATCAATTATTCCGCAAACTATTAGCCTGTATTATTCATAAAAACCGTTAAAACGGTTATAATAAATGTTCTAATTTCAACCCACGACTTAAGTCGTGGGCTAATATAAACAGCTAAAAAACAACCGTTTTAACGGTTTTGAAATAAGTTCATGAATAATGCAGGTTAGATTAAACTTATAAAAAATACAAAATTTAATGAAAATCAAAAACTCCCAATATTTATAAAAAATAAAATAATAGTTTAATTATCAGCAAATAACAAATTGAAATTCAATATTTACAGACCTCAAAACATGAGTTAATTAAACTAGTCTAAATAATTATGTGTCAAAGACTAAAACAATAACTGGACGTTTGGTTTTTGTTAGTTTTATTGTT
>JAOZQN010000583.1 GCA_029932195.1 Bacteroidales bacterium
TAATTTTTAAACGATAAAAGATGTGTGTAATATATTGGGGGCTTTTGGTAGTTGGCTTTTAGCTTCGCAAAGCGATAAAAAATAAGCCAATAGCAATAGCCCCATGAGATGTTATACTGAATAGGTTAAAATCTTTATTTTTGTAATCAATTAATATACAAACTAATAAGCAAATAAACCTTTTTTAGTATACACACTCTAATCTTTTTTTCGCTTTGCGAAGCCAAAAGCCAACTGCCAAAAGCTAAACTCCCCCCGACATGTTACACTCTCAAAAGATATTTATCTAAAAATACAAATCTCTCTTGCCTTTTTCTCTTAAAGCAGAAAGTTTTTCTTTCAGTTTTATTACACGCTTATCCTCTTCAAGTTTAGATAATTCATCATCAATAAGTTTGTAGCCTTTTTTCTTTGTTTCGGCAGGAGCATAATCTTCTAAATATTCGGCAAGAGTTAGGATTGCATTTGGAGTGCAATATCTTTTGATAAATCCAGGAACCGAAAATTCCATAAAATGTTCACCAGTTCGCCCAAGCCTATAACAAGCTGTGCAAAATGATGGAATATAATCATTTTCAATAAGTTCGTTCATTATTTCGTTGAGGCTACGGTTGTCATTTATTACAAATTGTTCTTTATCAAGATGCTGTTTTTTATTTTTTTCAGAATAGCCTTTCATTTCAATGTTTGTTCCACCATCTATCTGAGATACACCAAATTGCATAATTTCATCTCTAATTTTTTGAGGCTCTCTTGCAGTTAAAATTAATCCTGTATATGGCACAGCCAGACGAAAAATAGCAACAAGTTTGGTGAAATCTTCATCAGACACGCTGTATTTTGGGTCTATATCTAAATTTGTGGCATTTTGCAAACGAGGAAACGAAATTGTGTGAGGTCCAACCTTATAGACTGCCTCAAAATGATTTACATGTCGTAAGATACCAAGCACTTCGAAACGCCAATCATAAAGTCCAAATAGTGCACCTATTCCAACATCGTCGATACCAGCCTCTTGTGCTCTGTCAAGTGAGGTAAGCCTCCAGTCAAAATCTCGTTTTTTTCCACTTATATGCACTTTTTTATAAGCATCTGGATTATAAGTTTCCTGAAAAACTTGATATGTTCCTATTCCTGAATCTTTGACTATTTTAAACCCTTCAATATCAAGTGGTGCAGCATTAATATTTACTCTACGAATTTCTCCATTTCCCTTTTTTACTTTATAAACCTCTTTTACCGATTTTGCGATAAACTCTGCTCCATATTTTGGGTGTTCTCCATAAACAAGAATAAGTCGTTTATGACCAGCATCTTGTAATGTTTCTACCTCTTTTACAAGCTCTTCTTTATTTAGTGTAACTCTTTTTACCGATTTATTTGAGGCTTTATAACCACAATAAGCACAATTATTTGTGCATAAATTTCCGACATAAAGCGGTGCAAAAAGCACTATTCTGTGTCCATAAACTTTTTCCTTGAGAGTTCTTGCTCCTTGTTTTATTTCCTCAATAAGTTCGGGGTCGGTTGTGTTTACAAGCACTGCGGTCTCTTCTAAACTCAAACGTTTTTTATCCAAAGATTTTGCAATAACTTCTCTAACACGCTCTTTTGTAGGTTTTATACTATTTATAAGCTCCCAAATCTCTTCTGCGTCAATGAAAGGTTTCATACTCTCATCTTTAATTTTGTAGTTCTCTGGTGTATAGTTCATTGTGGATTTATTTTTTAATAATAGCTGTTTTTACTTTTACACCGGAGAGTTTACCAATCTGACCAGACAACGCACCAATTTCGTCTGTTGTTCCGTCAAGGACAACAGAAATAATGCTTATGCCACGTTTATGCAAAGGAATACCCTGCCGACTAATAATTATATTAGAATATCGGGAAATTATTGCATTCAACTTGGATACACAATATGTTTCGTGAATAACGATTAGGATTGTTGCTATTCTCTTTTCCATCAGTAAGTTTCCTCCGGATTAGACTTGTCTTTCTGATTCCTTAATGCCAATTTTTATTCGCATCTCAGAAGGTTGAAAGGAATTATTTTAATTATCAGGCAAAGATAGGTTTCTTTTTTTATTATAAAAAAAAAAGCAATAATTTTTGCGAAAAATATTGCTTTGATAATTTTAATAGGCTATGGTTAATATTTCTATACTATTATTTTATATAAATAGAGTTAGTTTTAATTTGGAATTATCAAAAAAAACGAGTAACTTTGCAACCCGCACGGCTCACAATGATATGAGCTGATAGCGATAATAAAAAAAAGAAAAAACAAAACAAAAATATTATCTTTGCAATATTTTAAACAAATAGAAATGGACATATTCAAAAAATACATAAAAGAACTTCAAAAAATACCAATTGAAGAATTGACTGAACATTCAAAACGCTCTGCACTTGAATTATTATTAAATGAAATTGCAAGTGAATTGAATGAAAAAATAATTATTTTGCACGAGCCAAGAAGGATTGAAAGTTATGGTTCACCTGATTTTAAAATATTTACTGATGCGTCAATAATTGGATATGTAGAGAATAAAAAAATTGATGAAAATCTTGACAAAATTCTTAAAACATCACAAATAAAAAAATATTTGCAACTTTCAGATAATATTTTACTAACAAATTATGTAGAATTTATATGGCTAAAAAAAGGACAAATTAACGGAAGAGAAACATTATGCTATTTGTCTGATATTCAAAATAAACGGTTTAAAGTAAATAAGGAAAAAGAAAATGCCGTATATAAATTAATTACTAATTTCTTTTCGCAAGCACCGCTCGGATTAGCAAGTATTGAAGAACTTGCTGTTGAACTTGCCAAACGAAGTAAATATTTAAAAGATTTTTTGCAAAATGAACTTCTAAATCAAGAAACTCAACATACAGAAGAAAAACTATTTGGACTGTTTCAAACATTCCAAAAAAATATCTTTAATGAATTAACAATAAATGAATTTGCCGATGCTTTTGCACAAATGCTTGTTTATGGATTATTTCTTGCAAAACTTAATGCAGATACAAAAGAAATTAATTTACAAAATGCGAAAAAATTTATTCCACAATCAATGGAGCTTATAAGGGAACTTGTTAATTTCATTGATATTTTAGAAGAGCGTGAAGAATATAAAGAGATACTTTGGATTGTGGAAGAAGTTATTAGCTTAGTGAATAATTTGCAACTTGATGCAATAAAACAAGATTTATCTTTTGCAAAAAAGAATAAATCAGAACTTCCTGAAACTGACCCTTATATATATTTTTACGAAAATTTCCTTGCCGCTTATGATAGCAAATTAAGAAAATCAAAAGGTGTGTATTATACACCGCCGGCAGTGGTAAATTTCATTATTAGAGCCATTGACAGCATTCTCGCAGATAAATTAAAAATTGAAAACGGATTATCAAATCGAAAAAAAGTAACAGTTCTTGATTTTGCAACAGGAACAGGAACATTTATCGTAGAAATTATTAAGCAAATTTTTGAGAACACGCCGAAAAGCAAAAAGAATAAAATAATTAGCGAACATATTTTAAAAAACATTTTTGGCTTTGAATATTTGATTGCACCATACACGATAGCACATTTAAAATTGTCTCAATTTCTTACTGAAAATGGATATAATTTTCAAAAAGATGAACGACTTAATATATTCTTAACGAATACATTAGAACCTATTGAAACCCAATCAAGTTTTCTTTTACCTGCGATGGCAAAAGAAGGAAAACAAGCACAAAAAATAAAAGAAAAACCTGTGCTTGTAATTACAGGTAATCCGCCATATTCTGTTAAATCAAAAAACAAAGGAAAGTGGATAACTAATAAAATAA
>JAOZQN010000584.1 GCA_029932195.1 Bacteroidales bacterium
TGATTGATTGACATTTTACTTTCAATTTTACGATGTACCAAAAAAGCAAACGACGGCAAGAAGTTACCGTTATGGTAAACTCAAAAAAACAAATAATAAGACCGCCGTAAAATGAAAAATTTAAAATCGGCAAAATAAACGTTGCAATAAAAAGCAACAAGTGAATAATTATAAAAATTAAAAAATATAATACAATGAAAAAGTTTTACTTTTTTTTAGCATTAATAATGCTATCGGGAGCAACAACATTTGCTCAAAACGTTGAATTATCAAATAATTTGATACAACGATATGAAACAGCAAAACAAAAAGCTGTAAGTAAAGATGCAACAACGCACGACCATTTTTGGTTAACTCCTATATTAAATGAAGTTGCAATAAATTGGACTGAATTGACAGATAACGCAAAAACAATCTTTGGTCAATATCGTAACAGACCAACATTCACAGGAGACGAACTCATTGCAACGTTAGGAAATTTTGCCTTTCATTATACTGTAAATGGAACCAGTGGAGAAAATGTTGACCCAACAGACAGTAACGGAAATGGAATACCTGATTATGTTGAAGACATGGCATTTACTTTTCAAGATGATGTAAATGAACTATATCACACAGCAGCAGGATATACAGTTCCGCCAAATGATGATACAGAGGTTAATGGAGCATATTACGATATTTACATTAGCGGAGACGTGGCAGGAAACGGAACATATGGATATGTTCAACCTGAAACAAATGTTGGAGACAATCCTAATTCTACGAACTTAACAGAGGTTGATGCTTATACAAGTTTTATGGTAATGAGAAATAATTACACGGGCTTTGGAGATGAAACAGTTGCAATGGAAGTTACTTGTGCACATGAATACATGCACGCAGTTCAAGGAGGATACTCAGTATCAATGGAAGCATGGTTTAAAGAAGCGAGTGCTACTTGGGGAGAAGATTATGTTTTTCCTGGACATGATGATAACTTACAGTATTTATCACATATTTTTGGCACACCAGATGTAGCCTTAAATATAGGTAATGGAGAAGCAGGCGGAGCATATGATGGACACTGGTATGGAGCATGGATATTTGTCAAATACATGACAGAACATACTGGAAATAATATTGTAAAAAACATATATGAAAGATGTATCACTCAATACGTTGTGTATGCAATAGATAATGAATTATCCGAAAATTGGAGTAGTAGTTTAGATGCAATGTATATTCAATATTCAATTGCAAATGTTTTAATGACAAGTAATTCAGGATTTGCACCTTACACTTATTCGAGAGCCAGTGTTTACGATAATTATGTTACAAACAACGGAGGATATTATGTTGAGTCAACATTTGATTATTCAGGAACAAATTTGAATTTTGATAGTCAATCTGATGGAAATAATAGATTAATGCGATTAAGCTCTGATTATTTCACAATGTCATCCAGTCAAAATTTCAAAATTACATTTACACCAGATGACCCAAGCGCAGAAATAGACATTTTGTTATTTAAAATCAGTTCGACATCTTGGGCAATTCAAACCCCAGAATATGTAGGTTCTGATGCAATAATTAATGTAACAGATAATTCTAATTGGACAGGATATATTCCTATTGTTTTGCGAACGGATAAAGCTGTTTCAGATACAGAACCAATAAATTACACAATAAATATAACTAATGCCGCTCCTACTAATATTGAGAATACAGAAAAAATAGAAATTGCTGTATATCCAAATCCTGCAAATGACTATATAAATATCATTAGTCCGAATACATCATTGACAAATGCAACAGTTACAGATATTTCAGGCAAAGAAGTTCTTAATAAAAACTTATCAAAAGGACATAAAATAGATACAAAAGAGTTAAATAATGGTATTTATTTCTTAACAATTTACAATGATAACCAAATAATTAAAACGGAAAAAATAATTATTTCCCATTAATTTAGTCTAAAAAGAGTGCAGATAATCTGCACTCTTCCAATAAAAAAATAAACATAAGATGAAAAACATAATACTTATTTTGATAACTTTTTCACTATTTTTGCTTGCATGTAAAACTCAAAGCAAAACAAATAGTAAAGCAGATAGCATAATAATAACATTTGACAAAAAAAGCGGAAGAGGAATAAACCCAACATACTCATTAAAAATTTATGACAGCGGAAAAGTTATTTTTGAGGGAGTAAAAAACATAGATAAAATTGGTAAATATCAAAAGCAACTTGATAATAAAACGATTAAAAGTTTAAAGCAAAACTTCATTGATGCAGATTTTTTCAAGTTTGAAGATGAATACACAAGTAAAATAATGGACTTGCCAACAACTTACATTTCGTTTTCGCACGATAACAAGACAAAAAAAATTAGAGATTATTATGGTTCACCTGCAAAGTTGAAAGAGTTAGAAAAATTGATTGAGAATATTGTAAATGATAGTGGTTGGACAAAAATAGAATAACAAATAGACAAATACCATAACATTGTGCTGGTTGTCATTTTTTTTATTTTTAGTTTCGCCTACGGCTCAAAAAAAATAAAAAAAACGCCACCAGCACATTTCCGTTATCATTAATTAATTGCAATTTTGATAATTTATAATAAAAATAACAATAGTTTGAATTAGAGTAACTTAACTAACTTATTGCATTTTTTATATGCTGATATATAGGTGTTTATAAAACAACAACTTGCAGTAGCTTAAAGTGTTCACATTCAAGCGATTAACTTAATATGATAATTGTATAATGCTCATACACAGGCAAATTGAGACGTGTTAATTAAGTTTTGATATAACAAATTATTTATGTATTTTTGCGTTTTAACGATTTAATACGTTCTTTGATGAAAATATTATCACCTAAATAATTACTACTTTAAGTGATAGTTTTAAGAAAAGGGTAATAAAAAATGCTAAATTATAATTTTAACTTTTAATAATAAATATTATGGAACATCAAAAAAAGATTGAAAACACAAATAGTTTTAAGGTAAAGACTAATTCAAAAACAGGAAAAATTAGTGTAAAGGCAGTTAGATCACAATGTAGAATAACGCATAAAAGAAAAGATTGTTAATAATTAAAATTTAATCATATGGATAAAATGAAAAAGTTAACTAAGATTGACAATTTTAAAATAAAGGTTAATAAACTTGAAGAAAGAAAAAATGTTGTAGCCGCTGTCAGAATGCAATGTAGGACTACACATAAAAGAAAAAATTGTTAATCAAAAGGGGCTATTTTTATAGCCCTTTTTAATTTAAAAAAGATGGAAAAAGAATTCTTAATTAACGATAAAATTGATTTGCCAATTTCTGTAACTTTTCATAAAATTGATGATGCTATATTAATAATTGAACCAAAAAATCCTAACTGGATAGTGTTGAGTCAAATAGAATATGAATTGTATGACTTATTAAAAAATAACATATCTATAAAAAAAGCTCTTGAATATTGTCTTAATAATTCAAATTATTCAGAAAGTATTCTAAGAAATAATATGCAATTCCTATTAGAAAAAATAGAACAAGCTAAATTTTATGAAGAGCAAATTTCTATAACAGAAAACAATCCCGAGAATATAAAAAAGAACATTCATGTTTATTTAACTCACAAATGTAATCTTCATTGTTCACACTGTTATGTCGGTGCTGGTAATGAAATTAACAATGAATTAAATATTGATAAATGGTATAAAACTATTGATAAATTAGAGCAACATTTTAAATATTCAGAAATTGTTTTTTCAGGCGGAGAACCATTAATAAAAAAAGGTTTTTTTGAAATAAACGTAACTACACAGCCAGTATCAAAAAAAAGATAAAAAATTAAAAAAAAAGTA
>JAOZQN010000072.1 GCA_029932195.1 Bacteroidales bacterium
ATTTTTAACAATTTATAATTAATTGCTGTCCAACTTTAAGTGGGTAGCCAAAAATCAATTTAACCTCCTAATTTGTCCTTTTTTTATTATTTTTTAATTTGAAAAAACTAATTATATAAAAAAAGCCTTTTACAAAAATTGCAAAAGACTTTAAATTTGAAAAAAGTAAAGTTTTATAAATTTTCTCTCAACATTTGAACAGTTTTACGTATTTCATCTTCTTTATCTGAAAATTTAGAACTTGAAACTTCTTTTTTGTCATTATCTAACCATTTTATAATTTTACCTTTATAAAAATAAATTCGTTCTTCTACTACTTGTTTTTTTTCACTTGTTGGATCATCTGGGTCATCGTATTCGCATTTTTCATATACAAAAAACAAATTATCATTCCAAAAATAATATTCAGAATTACAATATCCATAACCAAGTGCAGTTTCAGACAATATCTTTTTTAAATCATTTCCATTATAAAAACCTGTTATTCTCACGCCTTCTCCTAGTTCAATGCTTCCTGGAACAGTTCTATAAGAAGAAGATTCTCCATTTATTGTTTTAAATTTTGCTCTAATATCTTCAACAGCTTCATTTTTATTCATTTCTTTTTCAAAACGCACTTTTGCTTCGTCTTCATAAATCAATTTTTTATCATAAGTTATAATTTTACCATTTTCTTTTTTTAAAGTTAATAAATGCTCATCTTTTTTATAATTACTACAAGTTATATTATCATCATTATATTTCTTGAAATATATTTCATATTCACTGCCTTTATTTTTTCCATAACAATCTACATAACAATCTACATAACAACCAAGTTGATAACCATTTCCTTCAATAGTGCATGTTTCACCTTTTATTACTAGCTTATAGTCTGCCCATATTGGAGTGCCACCAGCTGTTTCTCCAGAATATTCCTCATACGTCCAAGTTCCGTCCCAGTTTACAGTTTCTTTACTTGTATTATCCTGATTATTAGAGTTATTTGTTTCATTTCCTGTAGCTAATTTCATATCTACAATTTTCCATTCTCCACCAAACTGTTTCAAATAAAAATTTTCTTTAAAAGTTTCGTCTCCATTTGTTGCATCGGAATAAAACACTTCTGCATAAACAACGGCTTTTCCATCTTGGTCTGCTTGCTGGCTAATTTTTTTAATCTCCGAACTAACAATTCCGCCAAATGCCGACTTGCTACTAAATTGTTCTAAATCGCCCCAGTCATCATTTTTTTGCAAATTAAATGCTGCCTCAAAATCCTGATTACCAAGTTTTTTAATAAATTGTTCTACTGTCGCTTCAGCAGAGCCATCTGAACTACTGCTACCTTCTCCTGAGTTACAACTTACAAAAAAACTGCAATCACTAAGATAAATAAAAGATTTTTTTTCATCTGTTTTAAGATATTAATTTACCTCCAATTCCCAAAAAAGTGTTAGTAAAATTAGAATAAAAAAAGCGTGGGATTTGTAACTTATCCGTTCAAGAAGTTCTGGTAAACCCACACTAACAAATAAGAACAACCCTGCCACCAGAGGCGTAGGCATTCGTCTTATTTCCTGTTAGTATTTGAAATTTACCAGATTTATTGAACAAGAAAAAGCTAAACGCTTTTATATTTTATTTTTTTTAGCTTTTTTTATTTCATAAATTATTCTGTATTCATAAAGCTGTAATATATTTATTTTTAGTAGTTGCTTTTTAATAATGCTATCAATATCTTTGAACTAATACATTTGTGGGAATACTTAAAAATTCATTAAGTCTTCTAATCATTTCGAGTGTAAGTTTCTTTTTTTTACTTAAAATTTCACTTACTTTACTTTTTAATCCAATAATTTCCGTAAGGTCATTTTGCTGCAAACCAAGTTGTTCCATTCTAAATTTTATAGCTTCAATCGGGTCTGGCAAATCAATTGGATACAATTTTTCTTCATATTTTTCAATTAATATTGATAAAATTTCCAATTCGTCTCCTTCGGAAGTTCCTTTTTTTGCATCAAAAATAAACTCCAATCGTTCAAGAGCGTTTTGATAATCTTTGTCTGTTTTTATTGGATATATATTCATAGTTTTAAATTTTATTTGCATTTATTTTATCATATTCGGCATGTGTTCCAATAAATCTAATCCAAATTATTTTATATTCATAATTTATTTTTACTATCAGCCTATATTTATTACCTTTTATATTAAAAACAATTCTATTTTCGTTCAAAATACTTGCACTTGGATATTCCTTTTTAAGTTTATTTGGCGTGTCCCAGTTTGATTTTACAACTTCATTATACCACGATTTTAGTTGTTCTTCACAGTCATTATGATTATTCCAATATTTTCGTAATGTTCCTTTAGCAATAATTCTCACAATTTTATATTTTATTCAAAATAATTATATTTGTTTAATTAATAAACAAAGTTATGATATTTATTTTCTTTTTGCAATTTTTTCATTGAAAAAAACTATCTTTGCAAAATTAAAAATAAGAAATAACGTAAAAAATGAGCAATAAATTCAAGATACATAAGGGCTTAGACCTTTCACAAGTAAATAAAGACGTTCAAAAATACTGGGAAGAAAACCATATTTTTGAGCAAAGTATAGAAAATAGGAAAAATAGCAAGCCATATATTTTTATGGAAGGACCACCGTCGGCAAACGGTTTACCTGGAATACATCACGTAATTTCACGAACCGTAAAAGACATGTTTTGCAGATACAAAACCATGAAAGGCTACAAAGTGGAACGAAAAGCAGGTTGGGATACTCACGGTTTGCCTGTTGAGCTTGCTGTAGAGAAAAAACTTGGCATTACAAAAGACGATATTGGAAAATCTATTTCTATTGAAGAATATAACCAAAATTGTCGCACAGAGGTGATGAAATACACTGATATTTGGGAAGACTTAACTCAAAAAATGGGCTATTGGGTAGATATGAACGCCCCATACATCACCTACGATAGCAAATATATTGAGACAGTTTGGTGGCTACTTAAAGAAATGCACAAAAAAGGTTTACTTTATAAAGGCTACACAATTCAGCCATATTCGCCAGCTGCAGGAACAGGATTAAGTTCTCACGAAGTAAATATGCCTGGTTGCTACAAAGATGTAAAAGATACTTCTGCAATTGCAATGTTTAAAGCGACAAACAATGAAGAATCAAAATTCATATTTGAAAATTATGATACTGATATTTACTTTTTAGCCTGGACAACAACGCCTTGGACTTTGCTTTCCAACACCGCACTCGCCGTAGGACACAAAATAAATTATCTAAAAGTAGAAACTCTTAGTCCTTATACTGGTGAAAAAATCTCTGTCATTTTGGCAGAAGATTTGGCAAATAAATATTTTCCAGAAGAAAATTCAGAATTAAATTTTGATGATTTTAAAGTTGGTGGTAAAAAACTTCCTTTCAAAATTATTGATAAATATACAGGAAAACAACTCGAAGGAATACGCTACGAGCAACTTTTACCATATACGCAACCCAAAGAAGGAGACGCATTTAGAGTAATAGTTGGCGATTTTGTTTCTACACAAGACGGAACAGGAATTGTGCATATTGCCCCAAGTTTTGGAGCAGATGATATGAGAGTTGCAAAACAAAATGGAATTGGTGCTTTAACTTTGGTAAACAAACAAGGCAAATTTATTGATAAGGTGGGAGAATTTAGCGGTAGATACGTTAAAAACTCTTACGATAAAAATGTTGTAGAAGATCAACTTGAAGTTGATGTTGATATTGTTGTAAAACTGAAAAAAGAAGGCAAATTATTTAAAGCCGAAAAATATGAACATTCATATCCACATTGTTGGAGAACCGACAAACCAATACTTTACTATCCTTTGGATTCGTGGTTTATAAAATCTACGGCTCACAAAGAGCGAATGATTGAGCTAAATAAAACCATAAATTGGCAACCACCTTCAACAGGTGAGGGTCGTTTTGGCGATTGGCTTGCTAATCTTGTAGATTGGAACTTATCTCGCTCACGATACTGGGGAACTCCACTACCAATTTGGCGGACCGAGGACGGCAAAGAGGAAATTTGCATTGGTTCGTATGAAGAATTAAAAATGGAGTCGGAAAAATCTGTAAAAGCAGGTTTTATGCCAAAAAATCCATTAGAAAATTTCATACCAAACGATTTTTCAAAAGAAAACTATGCACAATTTGACCCACATCGTCCTTATGTAGATGATATTGTGTTGGTTTCGCCATCGGGCAAAAAAATGAAACGAGAGCTTGACCTCATTGATGTTTGGTTCGATTCTGGTGCAGTGCCTTACGCACAGCTTCACTATCCGTTTGAATGCCCACCCCCGACCCCTCCCGAAGGGAGGGGAGTTAAAAACTCCACAGATTTCACCGAAGGTGAAAAAGAACTCCCCTCCCTTCGGGAAGGGGTGGGCTTTGGCTACGAAACAGCTCGCAAATCTATTTATAAATTATTAAAAGAAAATGCGTTAAAAAACCGAAAAAACCAGACCGAATCCGAAAATGTATTATGGGATAGTTTAAGAACTAAGAAATTAGATGGATATAAATTTAGAAGGCAACATGTAATTGATGAATTTATAGTCGATTTTGTTTGTTTGTCAGAAAAATTAATTATAGAAGCAGACGGAGGTTATCATAATGAACCTGAAATTATAGAAGCAGATAAAATAAGAACTGAAATATTAAATAATTTAGGGTATAAAATTATAAGATTTAAAAATGAAGAGATTTTAGGAGATATTGATAACGTTCTTAATAAAATAAAAATAGAACTAAAAAGCCCAACCCCAGCCCTTCCCAAAGGGAAGGGAGTAAAAAACTCCACAGATTTCACCATCAGTGAAAAAAAACTCCCCTCCCTTCGGGAGGGGCAGGGGGTGGGCTTTCCAGCCGATTTTATCGCCGAAGGAGTTGATCAAACTCGTGGTTGGTTCTTTACTTTACATGCAATTTCAACAATGTTATTTGACGACGTTGCTTTTAAAAATATCATTTCAAATGGCTTAATATTAGATGAAAAGGGTGAGAAAATGTCTAAGCGAAAAGGTAATGTTATTGACCCATTTACTTCAATCGAGGAATATGGTTCAGATCCACTTCGCTGGTATATGACAACAAATGCCTCGCCTTGGGACAGCTTAAAATTTAGTCTTGCAGGTGTGGAAGAATCTAAGCGTAAACATTTTGGCACACTTTATAATACCTATTCATTTTTTGCACTTTATGCAAATACAGATAATTTTACTTATGCCGAACCAGATCTTCCAATAAATGAACGTCCAGAAATTGACCGTTGGGTTCTTTCGTTGTTAAACACTTTGGTTAAAGATGTTACAAATTATTTTGATACCTACGAACCGACAAAAGCAGGTCGTGCAATTCAAGAATTTGTGGCAGACCATTTGAGTAATTGGTATGTGAGATTAAACAGAAAACGCTTTTGGGGTGGCGAATATAATAACGACAAAATATCTGCATATCAGACACTTTACACCTGTTTGGAAACTGTGGCAAAACTTATGTCACCAATTTCTCCATTCTATTCAGACCAGCTTTTTAACGACCTCAATAATTCGTCGCAAAAAGAGACCATAAAATCGGTTCATCTATCTGATTTTCCAGAGTTTAAGGAAGATTTATTGGACATAGATTTGGAATATAGAATGAGTATTGCACAAAAAATTTCGTCAATGGCATTATCGTTACGTAGAGCTTCTAAAATGAAAGTGCGTCAGCCACTTAGCAAAATAATGATACCAATTTTAGATGAAAAATTTGAACAGCAAGTAAATTCTATAAAAGATATTATTTTATCAGAAATTAATATTAAAGAAATTGAATTTATAAAAGATACAAGCGGAATTGTTACCAAAAAAATGAAACCTAATTTTAAAATTTTAGGTCGTAAACTTGGTAAAAACATGAAAAATTTGATTGGTGAATTTAATAAATTAACACAAGATGATATTTCAACATTTGAAGAAACAGGAAAATATATTTTCAAGGCAGACGATAAAGAATTTGAAATTTTATTATCCGAAGTAGAAATTGTAACCGAAGATATGCCAGGTTGGCTTGTAACTTCTGATGGTAATTTCACTGTTGCTCTTGATGTGAACCTAACAACAGAGCTTCGAGAGGAAGGAATTGCAAGAGAATTTGTAAATAGAGTTCAAAATTTACGAAAAGACGAAAATTTTAATATCACTGATAAAATAAAATTGCAAATTCAAAAACACGATGCAGTAAATACTGCAATAAATAATTATAAAGAATATCTATCTTCTCAAACACTTGCTAGTGAGGTGCAACTTGTTGATAATATTGATAATAAACAAAAAGGCACAAAATTTGTAGAAATAGATACAATTGAAACTTATATAAAAGTAGAAAAGAACAATTAATAGTTTTAAGTCTTTCGTTTTAAGTTGTAAATTATAGCGTTTTTCACGAGTGTCAAGTTCAAGGCTTTTTTGAAATTTTAGAATTGAAGTTTACATCTGTAAATGAGTATTTTAAAACTTCAAAAGTAACGACGAAATTGGCACTCATGAAAAACACCTAAATTATTTATAATTAAAAACTAAAGACTCAAAATTAAAAACCAATATAATTATGCCAGAAAAAACAAGATATTCAGATAGTGAATTACAAGAATTTAAAACGCTAATAGTAAACAAGTTAGAAAAAGCAAAAGATAGTTTAGCTATGTATCAAAACATTTTGAACAGAAGCGAAGAGAATAGCACCGACGACACTGCACCAACTTTTAAAATGATGGAAGAAGGAGCAAGTGTTTTATCGCGTGAAGAGGCATCTCGACTAGGAGCAAGGCAAGGCAAATATATTGATAACTTAGAAAAAGCTCTTATCCGAATAGAAAATAAAACTTATGGAATTTGCAGAGAAAGTGACAAATTAATCTCCAAAGAACGACTAATGTCTGTTCCACACGCAACTTTATGTATTGATGCTAAATTGAGTAGAAGATAGACTATCATTTAATTACCTTATTGTTAGATTATTAAATAAGAGTTTTACAATCTAACAATAAAGTAATTTTTCAAATTATTTCATTATTAACTCCTTCTTTTTTGCTCCAAACTTAACCCTAACAGTATCTTTTACAGATAGCTGCAACATTTCAGCAACCTGTCCGTTTGCTTGTGCAATCTCTAAATATCCAAAAGAATTAAAGATAGCAAGCAAGTCGCCCTCTTCTGTTTCATTGTAATTTTTGCTAATTACTTCTATTTTGTATTTTATTGATTTTAACGTAATTACAAAATCTCTATCATTTCTTGTTGTCTCAAAAATATCTTTTGTAATATTTGTTATAATGTTTTTATAGTTATCAATAAATATAATTTTTCCTTCAATAATATTCTCGTCTGCATAAGCTGATAATGAAAAAGATTTGTTAAATTTAGACAATTTTTCACCAAATTCCAAAACATTTTTGCCACTTGCAAGCTGGCAGGCTGTTTTTGCAAAAACATCTAATTCAGGAAAAGTTGAAGCTGTCTTATAATTTTCTATTTTTATAATATTATCAACAGGTTTATCAAAAATTAAATTAAAAATACCATTGTCATTAGAAATAAAATACTGATTATCAATTTCTACAACAAGGTGTTTTTGTTTTTCTGTTGCTTCGGACTTTACTGCAATAATGTGAATTGTGCCTTCGGGAAATTGCTTATAACTACTACGAATAACAAATGCAGCCTCTCCAACACCCTGAAATCCAATTCCATGGTTCAAATCTATAATTTGAGAATTTGGACTATTTTTCAAGATAAATCCTTTTACAACAGCAAGATAGATACTATCACTTTGCCAATCGGAAGTTAGAGTTATTATTGGCATATTTAGTTAATTATTTTAGGGTTAAAGTAAGTGCTGAACGAATTTTTAATTTTAGGCTTTCAACTATTTAACTTCTTAAGTAGGTAATCATATATAAACGACACTTTTTAAGAGGCTATTTTTGTATTAGGCAAGGCAAAAAATATTTGCATATTGCTTATATGGTAATCTTTTTTAACGAAGCATAATGCTAAAATTGACCTTAAAAAGTGTCGTTTATATATGGTTAACTACTTATGGTTAAAGTAACTCTGTTTGTTTTTTATTATCCAAAAATATTTTGGCATTAGAATTTGTTACTATATTTTTTCCTGTTTTTTGCTCAATTTCTTTTCTGGTATTTCCTGCAATAGTCCCACCTTCGTTTGCAATTTCTATATTCTGTTCAAATGTTTCAGGTCTCTTTTCTTTAGATATTTCTGTTGTTGTTGCTTCTGCAAGCATATTTAAAACCAACTCTAAATTCGTCATATTATCTCGTAGATTTTCCTTCTTTAAATTTTTCAAATTCTTATATTCTTTTACAGATAAACCCGTCCATGCTTTTGTTATTTCATCGGTCAAAATTGCAAATTCTAATCCTTCTTCCACACCTCGTTTTTCCCATTCGTCGGTTAATTCTTTGCGGACCTCTATACTTTTCAATCGCTGATTTATCCATGAAGCAGAGTATCCTTTTTTCAGATATGTTTTCATTGCTCTGTCAAAAGCTATTTCTGGATCTTCTGTTTCTTCTATTCTTTGGTATCCTATTTTTGCCAGCCATATTTTAAACGGTTCTGCTTTAGGCGAAGGTATTGATTGAATTAATCGTAAAAGTTGCTCTGTATCAGCTACATCTGTAAACCTCATTTTACCATCTGTTGCTTTCATTTTCAAACCGTGACAATTCGTCACGGTTTCATTTCCTTCTTTTTTTAAACGCTCCTTCAACTTTCTCCAATATGCAGGAGGATTTTTACTTTCCGTTAAAACTCCAATAATATCTACAATTGAAAAATACCATTTTTCTACATCATTATCCCAATGCACACGAACTCGTTTATCGTTAAATAATTTTATGCTATTTTCTATTTTCATTTTTTAATTATTTCAGAATACATTATTTATTTTTTGCTTCAATTATTAAAACATTTTTTGTTTCAGAAGTTAAACAAAAACAATTATCTATTCTATGTTCTACAACCCAAATTATTTGATTATCAGATATTAAAAGCCAAGTATTTTCTTTTTCTATCAAGTTTAATTTTTGGTCTATAAAAAAATTACTTAGTTTTTTTTTCTTTTTCATACCGAAAGGATAAAAATAATCACCGTTTTTCCATTTTCTCAGAATTAATGGAAATTTTATTTTATCAAAATCTAAATAAGCATAATTTTTATTTCTATTTATCTTTAAATTTTTACTGAAAATTTCTTTTTTTATTATCAATTTTAGTTCGTCTGTTTGTCCTTCTTCTATAAAAATATTTGTTTTGTAATTTTCAATTTTATGTTCTTTATTGTTTAATTTATTATTTATTTTACTGATAATAAATTTATTACGGTCTTTAATTAATCTGTGTGTTGATGAGATAAATTGTTTGCCAGAAATTCCATTTATTGATAAAATTATATCGTCAATTATTTGGTTGGAAAAATTATATGGTCTCAAAAATTCAAATAAATAAGTGCGAATTGGCGAAATATTTTTCAAATTATTAAGGTCTATTATTGCTCCGTGTTCTGTTTCTTCTACGCAAATAACTTTTTTTCTATAAATTTCGGCATCGTAAATATGTTGAATTTCTTTAAATCTATCAATATTTTGATAAATATTTTGTTGAAAAGCAGGATTTAGTTCCTCAAAAATAGGTATTATCCTGTTTCTAACCTTGTTACGACTATAAACAGATTGCAAATTAGTTCTATCCAAACGAAATTCTATATTTTTATTTTCTGCATATTTTAAAATATCATTTTTATTGGCAAACATCAGCGGACGCACTATATAGTTGTTTTTAAGAGGTATACCAGTAAGTCCACGAATTCCTGTGCCTCTTGCTATGTTCATCAGAAAAGTTTCCACCGAATCGTTTTTGTGATGTGCTGTGGCTATAAAATTATAACTATTTTTTTTGCGAATTTCATCAAACCAGTTATAACGCAAGTCTCTAGCTGCCATTTCTATTGATACTCCATTTTTTTCGGCAATTTTTTCAGTTTCAAAACGAGTTACAAAAAAAGGCAAATCATATTTTTGTGCAAGTTTTTTCACCAGCTCCTCATCTTTTTCCGATTCATCGCCACGCAACTGAAAATTGCAATGTGCTATGCCACAATTATATCCAGACCCAACCAGCAAATCTAATAAAACAACAGAATCTGCTCCACCACTAACAGCAACGAGAATTTTCTTTGTTTTAGAAAATAATTTTTCGGATTTTATGAAATTATGAATTTTGGTTTTCATTATTTAACCTTTCTCAAATTAATACAATGACTTTAGTTTTTGGAGTCCCCCTCATTTTATAAATTCTGATTATAACGGATTTTGTTGAAATTATAAATCATTGAATTTTAGGTGTTTTACTTCCTAATATATTTGTCAGATTAATAGAAACACGGATAACGCAGATTGAACGGATTTTTCACGGATTTTTTTACTTTATATTTTATATAATTCATTATAAATAAAGTTATTACAATTTCAACAAAATCCGTTATAATCAGTATAAATAAATTAAATATCCAGATTAAATTTCTGTTGTAATTTTGCAAGAACTGGATTTTTTTCGATTAAATATTTATATTTATCGGTGTTGGAATAAGGGCGAGTGCTTTTTTTGGCTTGTTTTGTTATTGTTATAAGCATTTCAATATTAGAGTTTCGCAGTTCTTTTTTTAAAAATGATAAAATTTCACCCTTTCTTTTTTCTAAATTCTCTTTTTGCGATTGATTTATTATTGCCAAATGCAAAGTTTTTTCGTCTTTAAGAGTTGGTGTGTAGGTTTTTAAGTTACTATAAAGTCGTGGTTCTGTGGCTTTTAAACTCTCCGCATATTCCAACCATTTACTTTTTACTTCCGATTCTACAAGTGGTTTATTTGATGCTGTTTCATAAACTACTGCTTTTTCTTCTACAACATTTTCTTTTTTATCTGGTTCTTTAGCAACTCCATTCATTGCATTTTTAATAGAAATAGAACTTGTTTTCTTCTCTACAACTGGCTTTTTAACTGGCTGTGTTGTAGTTGTAATTGTAGTTGTTTCTGCTTTTGTAGCGGTGTTATTTTCTGGTTGTTTTTGAACTGGTTGTAGTTGAACATTTTCTGCATTTTGCTTTTGAATAAATTGCAAAATATTATTCAATTTCATTAAAGTAAGCTCAACAAGAAGGCGTTTATTTTTCGCCATTTTATACTGCACATCACATTGACTTGTGATATTAAGTGCCTGATAAAGAAATGCTACCGACGCATTTTGACTTTGTTTTTTATATCTCTCTTTTATTGATGCTCCAATCTCTAAAAGCTCCAAAGTTTTAGGTTCTTTTGAAACAAGCAAATCTCTAAAATGCTCGCTAAGTCCGTTTATAAAATTCAGAGAATCAAAGCCTCTATTCAAAATTTCGTTGTAGGCAAGTAGTGATTCTACATAATTTCCTTCCAAAAAATTATCTGTAAGTTTAAAATAATATTCGTAATCTAAAACGTTCAGATTTTCAATAACTTTTTCGTAAGTAATTTCTGCTCCCGAAAAGCTTGCTATTTGGTCAAAAAATGAAAGAGCATCTCTCAAACCTCCGTCAGCCTTCTGTGCCACAACGTTTAATGCTTCTGGCTCGGCAGTAATTCCTTCTCGTCCTGCAATTTTTTGCAAATGTTCGGCAATATCTTGAACTTTAATACGATTAAAATCAAAAATTTGACAACGAGACAAAATTGTAGGCAAAATTTTATGTTTTTCCGTAGTTGCCAAAATAAAACGTGCATGAGCAGGTGGCTCTTCCAAAGTTTTTAGAAAAGCATTGAAGGCAGCCGACGAAAGCATGTGAACCTCATCAATAATATAAACACTATATTTTCCAATTTGCGGAGGAATTCTCACTTGGTCAATGAGGTTACGAATGTCCTCAACCGAGTTGTTTGACGCTGCATCAAGCTCGTGAATATTGTAGGAACGAGAACCTTGAAACGCTTTACACGACTCACATTCTCCACAGGCTTCGGTCTCCGAAGTTCGGTTTTGACAGTTTATTGTCTGTGCAAAAATCCTCGCACAAGTAGTTTTTCCTACTCCACGAGGTCCGCAAAATAAGTAGGCATGTGCCAATTTATTTGCTTTTATTGCATTTTGCAAAGTAGTGGTTATAGACCGCTGACCTACAACACTTTCAAAGGTGTCTGGACGATATTTCCTTGCCGATACTATAAAATTTTCCATAGAAATTCTAATTGTTATTTTTTCACAAATTTAAAATTATTTTATATTTTTGCAAAAAAAAGATAAAAGAGATGAATTTGAAGTCGCAATTATATCAAATAAAACAAAAAAGTATTAAATTGCAATATTTTTAGTCAAGTAATAAAAACAGCACAGCACAGGCACTTATTTTATTATTTCAAAAAAAACGAACAAATAAGTAGATGAACAATTTAAAATGAATTATTGACAATTAGTTTACTCCTGATTATCAAGTGTAAACCAATCGTAAATCGTAAATTTAAAATTGTCAATATACTTAGAAAGATAATTTTAAATTTCTGTTTCAAAACCTCACAATTTCAAAACTTCAAAAATTTATGAAACGTAAAGAACTAAATCTTGGACATTCCGATTTTAAAGATGTTATAGAAAATAATAACTATTTTGTAGATAAATCTTTATTGATAAAAGAAATATTAAAAGCTCAAAAATCTGTTTTGTTATTGCCACGCCCTCGTCGTTTTGGTAAAACGCTTAATTTATCAATGTTACGATATTTTTTTGATAAAAACGAACAAGAAAACAAACATCTTTTTAAAGACCTGAAAATTTGGCAATGCGAAAATGATATAAAAAAACACTGCGTTAAATATCCTGTTATTAATTTAAGTTTTAAGGATACAAAAGCTGAAACATGGGAAAACTGTTACGAATTAATTATTTCTGAAATTGTAGATTTATATGAAACTCATAATTACTTGTTAAAAAATAATGTTTTAACAGATAATGAAACAAAAATTTATAATGAAATAATAGCCGAGACAGCAAGTAAAATAAAATATCAACGCAGTTTAAAACAATTAAGTAAATACTTACAAAGGTATCATAACGAGAAGGTTGTGATATTAATTGATGAATATGATGCACCAATTCAATCGGGTTATAAAAATTATTACGATAAAGTTGTTTCCTTTATGCGAAACTTATTGAGCGGTGCTTTTAAAGATAATTCTAATCTTTACAAAGGAATTATTACTGGAATACTTAGAGTTTCAAGAGAAAGTATTTTTTCTGGATTGAATAATATTAGTGTTTACTCAATCCTTGATGACGAGTTTTCTGATAAATTTGGCTTTACTGAATCCGAAGTAATGCAAATAATTAACGATTTTTGTATTAAAACAGATTATTCGGAAATAGAAAAATGGTATAATGGATATAAATTTGGTGAAACAACAAAAATATATAATCCATGGTCTATCTTAAATTTTGTGGTTAGTAAAAACGAGAAGTTTAAAACTTTTTGGACTTATACCAGTTCAAATGAATTGATAAAAGAGCAAATAAAAAAGAAAGATGCTGGAAATATTAGAGCCGAAATTTTAAAATTGATAAATGGCGAAAGCATAAAAAAAGATTTAGAAGCAAATTTTGTTTTTTCTGATTTAGCCACAAACACAGATTTATTGTGGACTTTATTCACCTACAGCGGATATTTAACCGTCCGAGAACAAGTATCAAGAAAAGAATATGAGATTGTAATTCCTAATTTTGAAATAAAAACTATTTTTCAAGATACTATTATAGAGTGGCTTAAAGTTGATATGAAACTACAAAAGTCTTTACTAACCGAAACTACAAATTACCTGATTAATAATGAAATAGCAAAATTTGAAACTGGTTTTAAAGAAATTATCGGCGACACCTTTAGTTATTACGACACGGCAAAAAATCACGAATATATTTATCATTCGTATATACTTGGTTTGCTTGCAATTATAGGCGACGATTATATTATAAAATCTAATAAAGAAAGTGGAGATGGCAGATATGATATTATGCTTATTCCTCACGATAAAACTAAAAGCGGAATTGTAATTGAAATTAAACAAATAGAAAAACAGCAAGAAGGTGAAAATACAGAAAATTTCAACAACCGAATTAACACACAAATAAAAACAGCAACAAATCAAATAGACCGAAATAAATATTACAAAGAACTTATTGATAATAAAATAGACGAAAATAATATTATTAAAATCCCAATAATTTTTGCAGGAAAAGAACCATTTATTATTCCTAAGCCAGACAAGTTGGAAAAGTTTTGAAGTTTTGAAATTATGAAGTTTTGAATAATATTATGCCAAAAAAAACAACGATTTCAGGATTAAGGAACTAAAAAAGGGAAGTAGTAAAAATCATCAACCAAACTTTTGAAAACTAACGTGGAAACATTAAATAAATTGATGATGTGGTAGGTGTAGGTGTTAAAATCTAAAAAATAAAATAAAAAAATGCAAAAAAAAATATTTATTTACTTATTGATAAGCCTATTATCTTATCAAACATTTTCACAGTCAGATTATCCTACCGATGATTTTCGTTCTCCACTTGATATAAAATTATATCTTTCTGGTAATTTTGGTGAACTTCGTCCAAATCATTTTCATTCGGGAATAGATTTGAGGACACAAGGCGTTGAAGGTAAGAATGTTTATGCAATTTATGATGGCTATGTTTCTCGAATTAAAATATCTCCTTGGGGTTTTGGAAATGCCATATATATCACACATACAAATGGTTACACTTCTGTTGCAGCACATTTGCAAAAGTTTACTCCAGAAATAGCTAAATATATTGAAAATCAGCAATATGAACGGCAAGAGTTTGCCATGAATTTATATCCAAATCCTGATAAATTTCCTGTAAAGAAGGGAGATGTTGTAGCATTTTCGGGAAATTCGGGACGTTCTTATGGTCCTCATGTGCATTTTGAAGTAAGAAACAAAGACGACGAGCCAGTTGATCCTTTGCTTTTTGGTTTTGATATTAAAGATAATATTAAACCAGAATTTAAAAAATTAGTAATTTATCCAGCAGATGATACGAGTTTTGTTAATAATAAAAATCATAAAAAAATATTAGATATTCGTGGTAGTAATGGAAAATTTAGTTGCTCGCAAACCATAACTGTTCATGGCTCTATATATTTTGGAATAGAGGCTTATGATTACCTAAATTCCGTAGGTAGCCGAAATGCTATTAGCGAAGTTGAGCTTTATGTAGATGAAAATCAGGTGTATCATCATAAAATAGAAACTTTTTCTTTTTTTGATGATAAATACATAAATAGTTTGATAGATTATGAAGAACGGCTTGCTGGCAGTCGCATACAAAAGTCTTATGTTCAGCCAAATAACAAACTTTATATTTATAAAAATGTGGAAAATAGAGGAGTAATTATTTTTAATGATAATAAAATTCACAAACTAAAATACATTATAAAAGATAGTTATGGAAATACATCAATTTTAGATTTTAAAGTTAAAAGCGTTTCTGATATTGATAAAAAAATAAAATATAAAAATATTCCTACCAATTATCAAATGCTTATGTCATATAAAAATGAGAATGTTTTTATGAAAGATGAAATAAGAATTATGATACACAAACATTGTTTGTATGATAATTTATATTTCAAATTTTCCTCCTACCCTACCCCAAGAGGAGCATATTCTAAAATGTATAGTGTTCATAATGAATCTATCCCACTTCACCGTCCAATAACAGTTTCTATTGATGGCAAAAAAGTTCCAGAAAATTTACGAGATAAAGCATTAATAATCAGAATAGACCGCAAAGGAAAGAAAAACTCTGCTGGGGGAAAATGGATAAATGGTTTTATTTCTGCAAAAACAAGATATTTTGGTAAATTTTATATCACAACAGACCAAAAACCACCAACCATAAGAGCTATAAATATATCAGAAAATGCAAATATGAGTAGCAAAAAAACAATAGAATTTAAAGTAACTGATAATTTAGCAGGTATAGAAAACTATAACGGTTACATAGATGGTGAATGGGTTTTATTTCAATACGATGGAAAAAGTGGCAAATTCCATTACGAATTTGACCACCGAGTAAAAAAAGGCAAACATAAATTAGTTTTTGAAGTATCTGATTATATTGGTAATATAGCAAAATATGAAGTAGTTTTTTATAAATAGAATTATTTTTTTAAAGTATAATTAGGCGTTTTTCACGGGTGTCAATTTCAAGGCTTTTTTGTAATTTTAGAATTGA
>JAOZQN010000585.1 GCA_029932195.1 Bacteroidales bacterium
TATTCCACTCCGAAAATATACTTTCTTTACCTATACGCATAACACCTGTTAAAAGTCCTTTTTTTAAACTGTCTTCGTTACCTTTAAAGGCTTCGCCAAGAAAGCTTTGCATAAATGATACTACTTTTTGGTAATACGTTTTATTTTCTTTGTCTTCTGATTTTATTGGACTATTCGTATTAGAAAAAGCAGTTATTATTGGTGCATCGTATTCATCTACAAGTATTATAACTTTTTGATTGAAATGAGATGTTAAATAGTTAGCAAGTTTTAATAAACTCTCTTTATATTCTGTTTCATTAGCTGTTTTTAAAATTATACTTTCAAAAATTTGCTTTTCGTAGTTTTTAAGTTTATCCGAATTTAACAAAAAGTCATTTTTCTGATATAAATATGAAATAAGAATTTTAAATTTTTCCAAACAATTATTCCAGTCTGTCTCTTTTACTTTTTTTAGTGAAATATTTATTACAGGATATTTATTTTGATGTTCTTTACAAAAATCTTTTTCGTTGGCTATTTCAAATTCAGTAAACAATTTTGCACTATCAGGTTTTTGAATATCAAAAAAATGTTCAATCATTGAAAGATTGAGTGTTTTTCCAAATCTTTTTGGACGTGGCATTAACATTGTATAATTACCGTTATCAAAAAACTCTTTTATCAACATTGTTTTATCAACAAAATAGCCGTTGTCTTCTATTATTGTTTTGAAATCGGAACTGCCCTTTCGTATTACTTTTTTTTTTTCCATTTTTAACTATGATTATTTTTTGTAAAGATACGGTATTTTTGTATTTATACGGAAAATTAGACTTCTTATAATTCTGCGATAAGAATCCTATAAGTTTTGTATTAATCTCGTTCAAGAACCAAAGAAGTAATAATATTACCATAAATGTCTATGTAAGAAGTAGAATCAGAAGTCCAAGTATTATCAAAATAAGTTGTATCCTGTCTAGCATAATATAATTGTTCCATTCGAGTCATTATATCTTCTTCCAAAGGGTCGTAAGGTGTATTATAATTTCCTTGCTTAAAATATTTTTCTCCTTCTATTGGTTCTGCGTTTGTATGAAAATCATAATAAGTAACATCACCCATTGTGGTTTGATTTTCTGGAACAGAAAGCACATAGTCATAACCTGCTGGAAAGTAATTTGAATAATAAATTAAAATAGCATCACTAACAGGATTTGCATTATCGTTAAACAGCATATTTGTAAGAGTTTCGGTTGTTGTTATTGTAACTCCATTGTTTACGAATAAGTTCTCTTCTGCTGCCGAGAGTTCGAAAGTAACTGTTACATTTCCTGTAATATTTGCAATTTCTAAATTATCAATAAATGCTATGTATTGTTGTGTGCTACTTACTGTTGTATTAATTTCTATATCAACAGAATTTTGTGGAATATCTTTTACTGATTTTAGTTCTTCGATTCCTGTTTCTATTGGGTTGTAAAAAATATTATCATCGCTATTAAAAACATAATTTATAGAGTCGGCAGTAGTAGAATTATTAAAAATAACTGCACCTTCTTCCATTATTACATTTTGTCCACCGTTTGTATTCCAAACTTCACAGGAGTCGTAAAGTGCTTCGAATGTAATGTCGTCAATTACAATATCTTTGGTTGTTGGAATAAAAAAGTTATTTTCTTCTTCTTCTGTTGTAACTGCTGTTTTTTGGCAAGATGTAATACCTACAATACTTGCTATCAAAAATGCAAGTAAGATAAAATTTGTAATTTTGTTCATAATTTTAAAATTTAATTTGTTTGTAAAAAATTGATTATGTGAATTTGATTTTTTGCGTTGCGTATATCGGAAACTTCTTGCCGTCGTTTGCTTTTTTGGTACATCGTAAAATTGAAAGTAAATTGTCAATCAATCACCGTACCCCGTACAATTTCCGCACAGTGAAAAAGCAAATGATGAGCAAGAAAATGATATGGTTTTTCATTCTTCCATATTTGTCAATAATTAGTTAAATTTTTGATTAAATATTCTATTCGTTGTATTTATTTTGAACTTCTAATCCATGGCTTACCTTCATAATCATAATATTCTCCATCTCTTGCAGTTCCTGCACTTATTCTGATTTCTTCATCTTCATATCCTTCATGTGTTATTAAACCGGTATTGCTATCTCCCCATTCTGGAATATTGCCAAAACACCATATTGCATCACATGACCATGAATGCTCAGTCCCATTACCTGTATAAGTTATATTTCTAAGTTTAATATCATTAGGATTTAGACAAAAATCTCCTGAAATAAAGTAACAAGTTGAACCACTTATATATAATTTATATTCAGAATAAGTAGGGTGTTCCCAATAACCATCTAAATTATAAGTTGCTACACCATCTGAAATAGTAAAATAATCACTTACACCATATAGGTTTGTATTATTTACACTACCAACAACAATATAATAATTATCATTACTTATACTACTGGGAATTGACCAACTATAACTACCATCGCTTGCCGTATTAGTTGTTATAGTTGTAATAATATCAGAGCCTTTCCAAAGTCGTATTCTTACATTTTCAGAAATATTATCATTCCACTGAATTGTGTATGTTTGTCCAACTTCCCAATTACTTGAACTTGTAGGTGAAGTTATTGTAATATAATCTGAACTACCACCAACACATGATATATCTGCTTCCCAGCCTTGTTCAACTGTTCTGCCGTCTGAATGAAATACAAAAGTTAAAGCTCCTTCGGAATTTGAAGCTGTTATCGTTTCTGGTGAATTTGTGCCACAATAAACTCCAATTAAAGACGCATAAGAACTACTACCATCGTAAATAATAAGATAATCATAACTACAATCATTTTCATATTCTACATTAAAAAAAGTAAAATTAAATTGCAATTTTTCATCACTCGTTTCAGGATAAAAAGTCATTGTATAATCTTCATTATCAAAATAATTATTCGCACCATGTGAATCGTAAAATGTTCCACCAGATAATGTTTCTGTGCTGTTTGTCATATAATACATATCAGACGGTATATTTATAGTAAAGTTATCGCTATAAGCAGAAATATTACTCTCGGAAATACTAATTATTTTTATTTTGTAGTTACTATTATGTGTTAAGTCACTTGGTAATAACCAACTATAATTCCCATTACTTTCTGTACTACTTGTAATTGTTTTTAAAAATGTTGTATTTTCATATAATTCTATTTTAACATTTTCAGAAATATTATCATTCCATTCAATATTATATGTTTGTTCTATTTCCCAATTACTTGAATTTGTGGGTGTGATAACTTCAATAAAATCTTCATCACCTGCTTCTTGAATAACTGTTATTGTTATTGAACTGACATTTGTTCCACTCACAGTAATAATTGCTGTTCTTTCGCTTGTTGTCGTATTTGCAGAAATAGTAACACCAAAAAGTGAGGTATTGCTTACTCCTTCATTTCCTATTCCTGATGCGTTATCTAAAATACACCAAGTTTTATTACTTGTCGCATTCCAATCGGTGTTTGTGTTTACAGTAATATTATTACTGTATCCATCTTTTGAAACTCCAACTCTTGTTGGTGAAACTGATAATGTTTTAGGCTCTTCTTTCTTACAATGTGTAAATGCAATTAAAATAATTGCAATAAATGTAATCGTATATATATTTTTCATTTTAAATATTTTTAATTAATATTTTGTGCATTTATATTTTTGTTAAAAGACCATTTTTTTTTGATAGTCTGTTTTTTATTTATTGTTTTCGCAGTGAACCATATCATTTTCTTGGTTGCGGTGGCTTGTGTGGTGTGTGCCTTGTGTGTGCTACGCACACACAAGGC
>JAOZQN010000586.1 GCA_029932195.1 Bacteroidales bacterium
TTGTATTTATTTGATATATAAATTGTTATCTATTTCCGTCCAGACACTAATTATGGATTAACAATTTCACAAATTTGCAATTTTTTTTCCAATATTTCATTATGATTTTTATCAATTTTTACTTTTTTTTAATAGAAACTTTTTAAGTTTCTAATTATCAGAGATGTAAGATTAAATATTCCTTAGTAAATCATTTATTTTTGGAGTAAATACAAAATAATTGAATTTAAGTTTGGTACTTAATATAAAAGATGTAGTTTTGCAAACTTTTTGAATTAATTTAATTCATAAAACATTAATTATTAATATAATAACCAAAATTAAAGTAAGAATATAATGAGAAAAATAATTATTATAAGTATAACATTAGTAAGTTTTGTTTTTTCTGGAAATATTTTAAGTTCACAAATTTCGGCAACAAAAGAAATTAAGGAAACTTATTTAGACGATTTGAAAAAATGGGACAAAAATTATGAGCAAACCATTGAGTATATAAAAGAGCATGAGGGATTTAACGGAGGAAGACCATATACTTGCCCGGCAGGTTATACTACAATTGGACACGGCCATGTGGTAAAAGAAAATGAGTATTTTCCCGAAAGAATTTCACGCAAATATGCCAACAAGCTTGTGCGTAGAGATTTTAACAAGGCACTTGAACTTGTAGAACTATATTCGCCTCATATTGAGGGCAACCAAAAATTGGCTATTGCACATTTTGTTTTTGCCAAAGGTATTGGCAATTATCTAAAAAGCAAGCTAAAAGTAAAAGTAGATAACAGCGAGTCTATTGAAGAAGAACTACTTGAATGGTGCTACTACAAAAAAACAAATGGTAAAAGAGTAAAAAGCGAATATTCTTATAAAATAAGATTATGGGAGCTGAAAATGTATAATTCTTAGGATAATTTTAGGAAGGAGGAGTTTTTTAGGAAGGAGGGAGGAGTATTTTAGGAAGGAGGAGAGTGTTTTTTCTATGTATTCAAGTGTATTTTCTAGTCCTTCGAGTGCATTTTCTACACCTTCGAGTGCATTTTCTACACTTGTGGGTGCATTTTCTACACCTGTGGGTGCATTTTCTACACCCGTGGGTGCATTTTCTACACCCTAGAGTGCATTTTCTACTGTTTTTAAAGAGCCTACGAAAAAAAATACCTTTGCCAAAGTTTTTTTTACTTTGGCAAAGTTGTGGCTACCACAAATATACAGTAAGTTTCGTCTTTGTTTAAGTAAAAAAAAATAACAAAGGCGAAACTTTATAAAGAAAAACGGTAGTGTCTTCCCTTGAAATTGTTGTTGCATAATATTATTCAAAATTTTATTAAAGGCGAAACCACAACAAAATAATACTTTTTTTTGCAAAAATTGGCACTAACAAACATTAAAAACTATGAATAAAAAAACTTTTTTCAATTTTTTTTAAATATTTTTCACCAAAATTTCCCACCTACGACAAAAAAACGACCACCTACGACAAAAAAACGACAAATTGTCGCAAATTAGACACATTGTCACGCCTTTAGCATAATACCATATTTGGTAGTTGTTTTTATTTATTTTATATTTGAAAAATTTTTTAATTAAAAACTCAACATTAAAAACTAAAAACTATGAATTTTAAAATTACCCCCCCCATTTTGTAACGGCAACTTTACTTTTAGCAATGCTTTTTGTTAGTAATTATACTTTTGGGCAATCAAATCCAATTGGAAAAGGAACTGCAATTTCTGGCGACCTTTATCATAATGGAGGAAATTTTGGTATAGGAATAAGTAATCCTACAACTCTGTTACATATAACAGCAGACCACAATGCGAATATGGATATATATCCTGTTATAAGATTGCAGAATATTTATCCAAGATCAGAATTTGAAAACATTTGGGATATTCGTAATCATGAAGATTTATTTTTTGATTTTCAAGGAGAGTTTGCTCTTGCTACTCAAATGATACTAACCCATACAGGACAACTTGCACTTGGCACAGAAACACCAGACGTGTCGGCTATTTTTCAAACAAATGCTACCGACAGAGGAATACTAATTCCTCGCCTTACAACCACACAAATGAATGCAATAAGCTCACCAGCCGAAGGACTCCTTATATATAATGTAAACGAAAATGCTTTTTCTTATTACGATAATGGAACTTGGTATAATATTGTAGAGTCTTCACAACTTAGTAGTTACCTTACTGTTACAGATTTTAACAATTCACCTGCTGGTGGCATAAGCGAAACAGATACCACTAATTGGAACGAAGCATATAATTGGGGAAATCACAATACTGTTGGATATTTAATATCAGAATCCGACCCTGCTTTTATTAGCCATTTGTCAAGTGGAATAAATGAAACAGACACTGCTAGTTGGAACGAAGCATATAATTGGGGAAATCACAATACTGTTGGGTATTTAATATCAGAATCCGACCCTGCTTTTATTAGCCATTTGTCAAGTGGAATAAATGAAACAGACACTGCTAGTTGGAACGAAGCATATAATTGGGGAAATCACAATACTGTTGGGTATTTAATATCAGAATCCGACCCTGCTTTTATTAGCCATTTGTCAAGTGAAATTACCGAAACAGACACCACTAATTGGAACTCTGCATATTCTCAAATAAATTCGCTTGAATCAAACCAACTCGTTACTACCAACGAAACAGGAGATTTAACATCTTTTAGCTACGGAGCAAGCCAGCAAGTGCTTAGCACAAACGGCAGTGGAAATTTAGAATGGAAAACATTAGAAATAGAAACACCCGAAACATTTTGGGAACGAACAGATAACAACACTTATCTTAAAAACGAAACAGATAAACTCGGAATAGGAACAAACACGCCCAACAAATCTATTACAGTCCGAACAACAAAAGACCGTGCAACACTACGTTTGCATACCTACACCACAGGCGGAAACAAAAGCGGAACAACGCCTCCAAACCCTGTTGCTCTACATAATAAGGTGTGGGATATTGAAAATGCCGGAACAAAATTAAATCTAATATACACAGATTTAGAACAGCAAACACCCGAAGCAGAAACAAAATTTGTATTTTCTTCGCAAGCATATTTTGGACTTGGAACAAGCCAACCACAAAAAAATATCCACATAAAAGCAGAAAATGAGCCAACCATACGCTTAGAAAGCACCTACGAAAGCGGAATAACCCCACCAGAAGACGATGAAGAACTAAGAGGAATAGTGCCAGTAAACTGGGACATCCGATTAAACCAAACCAGCCTCCGATTTGACTACAAAGACCAACCCAACAAAATAGTTTTCCACAGCGGAGGAGGCATAACAGCACAAGGAACAGTAAACGCCAAAACTTTTAGAAACCAAAACAACTCTTTTAGAGTAAATGTAGCTGGTAACGTAGTTGCCACAAGTTTTAGTGGCGATGGTTCGGGATTAGATAATGTTGGCGTTTGGGAAGAAAAAGAGAACAGTGATGATATTTATTACAACACAGGAGATGGAAACGTAGGAATAGGAACAGATGAACCAAATGTAAAATTAGACGTAGAAGGAAAAATAAGAGTCAAGGGTGATGTTTATATAAGCACAGACAACAAACATGGACTTGGTTGGTATGGGCAAACCGATTTTGCAGAAACACAAATAGACGGACCAGTTTTATACGGCTATGCCAAAGGAGCACTTGGAACAAGGAATTTAGGAGACGTAGAAAATATTGCTTTAACTTGGAAAAACAATGGTTGCGTTGGAATAGGAACAAGTAATCCTACTAAAAAATTAGAGGTATATGCCAGTAATTCTCATTTTAAACTTCCAAATTTAATTCCCCATTTTTTTTACTT